>JAITAZ010000437.1 GCA_031283825.1 Planctomycetaceae bacterium
TCAATCCAAGTTGACACGACAAGGGCGTAAATTTTACTGTAGTTTTCCAAAGAGTAAAGGAATGGGGTCAGATTAAAAAAACTTGGTAATATTTCAGCGGAAAATTTGTTTTTAACTCTAGACTCATATTACGCACTTGTTGCCCCCGAAAGGTCGCGTCGGCGTTAGCCGACGGTAAATCTGAATTGATTTTAATTATTGTCGAATCCATTTTATCGTTGCCTTCGGCAACGCAACCTTTCGGCGAAAGGTTGCCTACCTGATCTTGCGTTCATTTTGAAATTTTTCTCTTGTGGGTGAATGGTTACGGTATTTTTTTAAACCATATTATTTTTTGGGGGGACATTGGGGACAAAGGGGACTTAGGGGACACTGGGGACGCGCTAATTTAAAAACCATGATTAACGACTCAACAGTCAACAGCTTTTTAAAAGAAAGATTTTTTTCAATTTTGTCCCCCGAGTCATTAATCTCAGATTTCAAACCAGAACGTCCCCTGTGTCCCCAGCGTCCCCAATGTCCCCTAAGTCCCCCCAAAAAATTATCTTTAGCTTTTAAATTTTCTGTAACCGTTCACGTTCAAAAGAAAAACTCCGTTGCCCTTTCGGGGCGAAGGAAATTTTTTTATCGTGCGTGAACGGTTACGTTTTTATTTTTTGTTATTTATTTTATTGTTTTCAACGATTATAAATTGTCGTTTGGGCAGACTATTATATTATCGAAATTGGCGTTGCATTTGAATGTTCTCATTCCGACTGTTCCTTTTTGGACAGGCGAATTATTATCTGTGTAATTTATTCTCAAGCCGTTTTCTTTGTCTGTTGATTCGTGCATTCGATTAAACCAGACGCGAATTTGATTTCCTTTGACGGCAATTCGAATTTGATTCCAAACGCCTAACGTAACTTTACATTCTAATTTGTTTAGATCAAAACGTTGTAGTTCGTTCCATGATGGTTGATTGATTTTGTTACTGTCGATATTTTGACTTTGTTTTTTCATCTTGCCAAGATACAAAGTATTCTTATCAAATCCGACATAATAACCGTTGAAATCATCTACTCCATTGTTGCCTAGATCGTTGACTCTAAAAATCAAACCTGCGTTGCCGTTTTCTGACAGAAGCATTGTACGACATTCGAGAATGTAATCGTCATGCGAGTTATTCCAAACTTTATCGTTAGCGATTTGAATAGAATTTGATTCTAATTTATTTACGTTTGGTTCGAATGAATATTGATTTTTTTGATTAGAATAAATTCTCCATTTGCCGATGTTTTCAGGGTTATTTGTTGTTGCGGCGGTTGTTGAAAAATTTGTTTTCGTGAAATCGTCGAACAGCAGGGCGTTTGATTTTCCTGTAATGTATTTTCGTATTGCTTCTGATTCGGCGAGAGAAACCGGCGTGCAATCCGACCACATCAAACCGCACCATGGCACGGTTGGTTCAGGCGAATTTTGCGGAGTTTCCCAGTACCATCGGCAATTTGAATTTCCTACCATTAGTTCCCAACACAGGTAAACTCCGGGCGTATATTTATTTTGACTTTTTCTGTATTCGAGCCATCGTATTACATCGACCGGTTCGCCGCTGTTTTGACGCGGGGCGAACCATCTCGCGCCGGCTTCAGTGAACATGCAACCTTTACTCGGATTTAATTCTGTTTGTCGATCCCATTGTTTGAAATCGACCGTGTAATTGTGAACGTTGACAATATCTGTTTCGGGGCTTTCGTCCCAGCAGCAGATAATCGGCTGTTTTGGATTTATCTCTTTTGCGAATTTATAAGACGCTTTCCGCATTTCAACTGACCATTTTGATTTCATATTTGGTTCGTTGAAAGTTTCCCACCAGAGGATTCGGTTATCATTTTTGTATTTGCCGATAATTTCTTGGATGTATGGTTTGTAACGATCTAGATTATTGAGATCGCGATCTCTATCTTGTGGAGACGCCGCCCATCTTCCGTTGTGGTAACCTTTAATTGGTTCGGTTGGTTTATCGAGATAGATATTTTCGTGTCGATGGCAATCGTCGAAAAAAGTGAACCCGGGTTTGATTTTGCGGGCAGCGCAAATTTGAATAAACGATTCGAGATTTTTGAAAAAGTTTTCTTTATCTTGTTCAAAGTTGATCGGATGAAGATAAACTCGAAGAGTATTTAGAGCGAAATATTTTTTTGCCGCGTCGAGTTCTTTGACAACGGAATCGGAGCGGAAATCGTGCCAAAATTGAACTTGATTACAAGCATACGCCGGAGTGTAATTTGTTCCAACCCATTTTTCGGTTGAAACAGTTTCGCCCAAAACGCAAATGGTAGAAGTTAAAATTATCGTGCAGAATGCGAAGTAAATTATTTTTCGTAACATTTTTTATTTCTCCTTTAAAGGTTTTGTAATCGTTCACGGGTTTTAAATTCATAATTCATAATTTAAAAATCGTGAACGGTTACACAATTTTTTTTTACCTGATATTTTACTCTGATTTTAAGTCTGAATTTGTAACCGTATCTGAAATCAAAATCGATACCGCTTTGCCGCGAGGTAATCGAAAACAACGAAAACCCCAACGACCTTTACCCTTCTCCGTTAAAAATATACAATACGCGAATCGAAAAAAACGAATATAATACGCAACAGCACAACGACAAAATCCTATTCGCTCATGCGCCATAATCGACGTGATGTTTAATTCGTCAACGCATGAATATAATTTATCGTTACAATAAATAGAAACACAACGAGAAATAATCGCATGAAAAATTTTACGTCCGCGCCACAATGGATCAACAAACACATTCGCAACAAATTTCGACGTCGGCTCTATGCCAATTCGCAAAAGCCACGACTCATATCCCTCCCAGTTAGCAAGATAATAACCAACATAAAGCCAAACAACTCCTATCGTCTTGCCGTCAACTCTTGCAACGTAAGGCATAATTCCATCCCGATAAAAATTCGCGTAAAATTCCAACGCCTCCGAATCGTCCGAATAAAGATCTCGAACAATTTCCGCAACCGTTTTTTCATTGCCCAACTCAATTTCTACCTTTGACTCAATCTCATTTATGTCCGGCGAAGACAATAAACTCTCGCGCGATAAACTATAAAAAACATGCTTGTTCAATCCAAATAAACACGTCGGAATAAACCGCGCCGAAAAATATTGAAACAACGCAAAAAATTGCCATCGCCGAAACAACATACAACACGCCAATATCTTGCGAATAAACTTCGACATAAAAGTCTTTCGCAAACTCGGATTTCTGACGCCGCCGTTTTTAGTTTCCATCGAAATTGCTGAAGGTTAATTTTTTGTAACCGTTCACGAGTTTTTAAATTCGGAATTTAAAAATCGTGAACGGTTACGGTATTTTTAAAAACCATATTATTTTTTGGGGGGACATTGGGGACAAAGGGGACTTCGGGGACACTGGGGACACGCTAATTTAAAAACCATGATTAACGACTCAACAGAAAACAACTGCCATTTTAAAAGAGAGATTTTTTTTCAGTTTTATCCCTCCGAGCCATTAACCCCAGATTGTAAACAAGAACGTCCCCAATGTCCCCTAAAAAAAATGTAACCGTTAAACCAACAGTAAAGACGCAATGCCTTGCGTCTCTATTGATCGATCAAAAGATCACCGATTGAGACGCAATGCATTGCGTCTCTACATTCGGTTTAGTAAT
>JAITAZ010000634.1 GCA_031283825.1 Planctomycetaceae bacterium
TTTAGTTCTTGTAAAATTTGTTTGGGTAAATCTTTAGCCGGTTTTCCAGAGTCAAATTTATAATCGCGAACTGTCAACTTAAATCCGGCAGAATAAAATAAGTCAAGTTTATTCGATAAAGCCGAAGAGGAAAAATTTTCGTCAGATTGTTGCTCTAACCCTATAAAAATCGATAGATTTCTCGCTGTATTCCAATGACAAAAAATGTTTGCGTTGTCTGGAATAACGGCGTTAAAAATTGCAACTCCGGCAAAATATTTAGGATACAACAACGCTAATCTCATAGCCATCGCGCCGCCGTTTCCAACTCCGGCGATAAAAACTCTATTCTCTGCGATATTGCAACTTTTTTTAGCGACAGTAATTGAATCAAAAATACTTCGTTCTGCTTCGGAGATTCCGTCGTTGTCCAGAAACCAATCGTATGAAATTTTATTGCGATTATTTCTTTGTATTACGGCGTTTATGCTGTAATCGTCCCAATCGTCGTTGATGTTCAAATTTGAATTTGCGGCGGATGGAGCTGTAATTGCTTTTCCACGCGGTGCAACTGCAACGTAATTCCTCAAACTGATTTGTGGCATTAGTCGTACTACTTGACGTTCATCTGCGCCGGAATCGTGCAACCAGACAAAAAGCGGGTACGAATATCCCGCCTCGTAATGAACCGGCGCGACCAAAATATGATGCGGAATTGAAGATGTATTTTCAACGCCGCAAGTTTCGGCGGATTTGGTTTTTGTGCCAAAATCAAGTTCAAGGTTGAGTTTTTGCTCAACCGATTCATTGAGATAAAAATTATCAACAAGTACGGACGCATTGGAATTTTCAAGCGTCATCACGTCAAAATCTGTCGATTGTAACATTGTCTTATTTTGCCGTAGAGCGATAAGTTGTAATTGTGAAATCAATTAAGACAATTTATCGGTCTATCGGTTTATTTTTACGTTGTTGTGCAACATTCGGCGGAAAGTTGCGAATAATTTTTTGGAATTCTAAAAAATCAAGTTAGAAATTCCACTTACATTTTATAGTTTAAGATTTTACAATAATATTGCCAGCTACCTCTTTACCTCTGGACTATGAATCAAACGACTCGGTGAAATATAGCCGATTTTGTGCTTTTGTGTCAATACGAATTTTTCAATAATAAATTCAAATTAAAGCCCAATACACGGCAGATTTTTATTTAATAAACAAATTATTCTCGCAAGCTAATATTGTAAAATGACTTATACAATTTCAAAAAATAAAAATTTTTTACAGAATACGATATTTGACCTATTATACCATAATTATTCAAATTTTGTATTTTATCTCGATGGTATATTGTAACCGTTCAGCAGAATTTTGTTAATGTTTCAGAGGAATTTTTTTGTCAATTGAGTTTCTCAATCATTGATTTGAAACTATCATGTCCCCCAAATCTCTTTTGTTTACAATGTTCACTTAAAAAACTGTAACTAAATAGTTACAAAATTCTCTTAAACATTCACTAAGAAAGATTTTAATTTTTCGGCAGATTGTTTGGTATCGTCGGCAGATTGAATTGATTTGCTTACGGCAACTCTTGAAAAACCTGTTTCTACAACTTTTTCTATGTTGTTTTCGTTTATTCCTCCAATTGCAAACGCTGGAATATTTTCTGTCGATTCTATAAACTCATTTAAAAATTCAATGCCTGCAAAATTCTCAAAAGATTTTGTTGAAGATTCAAAAATCGGTCCAACTCCAATATAATCAGCGCCGTCAACTACCGCCCGACGAACTTGATCCATATTATGCGTCGAAACTCCAACCAAATATTCATCGCCTAGAATTTGTCTCGCCATCTTTACCGATAAATCATCCTGACCAACATGAACCCCGTCAGCTCCAGACAATTTCGCTAAATCAGGTCTATCATTAACTATAAGAATCACGCGATTCTCATTATTGTCAACCAAATCATGTAAAATTGAAAATCGCCCCAAAATCGTTTGATCGCTTGCCGACTTGTCCCGAATCTGAATCACATCACCCCCGCCCTCAATCATTCCGCGAACTCTCTCCCGAAAAACGAACTCGTCCTCCATGCAATCAACCAAAACATAAAGTTTCGCCCCGCTAATCAATTCAACCAACCGCATACGTGATAACGAATTATCAGTCAACCCAAACCGAAATTTCAACCGCGAACCGCTTGAAAATTCCTTGTGCAAAACATAACTCTGATACCGCAAACCCTCAACCCGCCGCGAAATTTCAACATGATTTATCTTTGAAAACTCCTCAATACTCCGCAACGATTCCTGCAAACGAGAAAAATTAGCGTCAATAACACTCTTAATCGAATCCCTGCGATACTCGTTTTCCGCCTCAATTTCACGCCCAATATCGCTTTCCGTCTCGCGAGCAGCAAGACGCTTTGAAAAATCTATCGGACTCAAAATCATCTGTAAATTGTGCCGGAAGTCTTTCAACTTTCGCGTCAAACTCTGATTGTCAATTATAAATCTTGCGTAGTCTTCAATCGCCCTAACTGCTTCACTCGCACGATTTGCAGCGGCATCAAGCAACCGATAAATTTTGTACGATAATTGCCGGTAATCGCCCGATTCGCCCAATTCGCTCGAATCATACGATTTGTTTTGTTCGCTTAATTTGCTCGATTTATCTAATTCGCTCAAATTTTCCAAGTCAAAATTACTCGTCTCAAGAATTTTCTCCTCGACGCTATTTTCATCCGATGACGCAAATTGATGATTAAATTGATCTTGCGAATCAGAATTATAATTATTCAATGATGCAATCCGCTCTCGTAAAGTCGTTGAATCCAATCCGTGATCGCTCAACCAATTTCCGACGTCCGACGAATCCATTGAAACGGCAAGCAACAAATGCTCGGTTGCAATTGGTTGACTCGACAAAGATTTATTGTCAGAAGTTTCAATTGTTCTCACGCCGCCGTCGGTAATCGGAATTTTTCGACCTCTGCCGCCAAGAATTTTACGCTGCTGACCAATGGTCTCAATTGCAACTTCAAGTTCTGCTGACAATTGCGTGATATTCACCGGTTGGTCGTCAACATAAAACCAATGATTACGCTTGTTCGACTGAATCGGAATCGGGTTGACTCGCGCGTCTGCCGCGAAAGCATCAGAATTGACGTTAAACAAAGAATAATATCGCTTTGACGATTGAACCGGCGGATTATTTTCGCTTAAAGTTAATTCGTCGGCGTCTTGTTTTGGATCGCGTTTCTTTGACGAATATTGACTCGCCGAATTACCGCCGCCGTCAGGATCGGTCGGCACGGCGATATTCGTTGCAGAATTAGGATTATTCGACGCAGCAACAGCTTTGACAGAATCATGTTGCACCGACGTAACAGCAGAATATGCCTCTGCCGGAATACCATAGCTGCCGGATTGAAACGACGGCGCGCTAATCGGCGAATACAATCGAGCAAAATTATTAGTATCGCTTGAGTTACTGTCCGAGTTATCGCCCGAAATCGAATTATTGTCGGAATTATAACCTGAATTGTCGTCTGACCAATGATTTGTCGGCTGATATGTGGCGTTTTTTTCAAGTATATCTAAGTCGAACTCATCCCGAAACTTAATCAAAGATAATCCTGCTTCGCATAACCACAACGCCGCTCGACAATCTTCTTCCTTAAACAAAGCGATCAATAACTTTGCCGCTGAAATTTCAGTCGAAACAGACAACGGCAATTGCTCGTGCGACGCACGGTCAATCGCTCGAAACGCGGCGTAAGTTAAATCAAAACGCATCTGATTAAAGAATGTTAAGATTATTCTACATAATAGATAATAGCACAATTCCGCAAAATTGACTTTACCAACTTACTTATTTTTTTCCCATGCTGGAGTTGTTGGCAGGTATGAGTTGAATTTTTCAATTAGCTGATTTTGATATTCTCCGGCGAAAGTTTTGTTGAAGAATTTATCGATACCTTCGTTGTAAAGTTGTTTCCAGCTTTCATTTTCTGCGCCGGGGTTTATTGGGAAAAATAGCGCGTTGACGGCTTGTGCGGCTTTGAGGTCTCCCGGAGCATCGCCAACCATTAACACGTGATTAGTCGTGAAATTGCCGGACTTTATCGCTTTTTCGAGTGCTTCTTTTTTCGTTCCTGCTTCTTGACCATAAATTTCGGCAACGTATTGATCTATATTTTGATTTTTCCATTCTCTTACGAGTGCGTCTTGGGGCGTAGCGGAAACGACTGTAACGTCTGCCTGAGATTGCATTTTTTGCAACGATTCGCGAACAAATGGAAACGGCGGAACGCCTTCGCCGACTATTGCGTCAACTGCTTCGTTAATTGCCAGAGACCATTCTAAAGTCTGTTTAATAAGAGGATTATGTTCGCGTTGTTCTTCTTTTATCAAAGCCGGATTACCTAATTTCGTTTCGCGGCTTATCCAGTCGGCGAGTGGAGTTAGGTCGGGTTTAACCAATCCGCGAGCTTTAACTTCCGGTCGTTCAAAGAGTAATCGCAACGTTTCCATCAAAGCGGGAAAACGGTTGATTCCTCGCGTTTTGGAGTAAAGATTGACAAATTCAAAAGTCTCGCGAGCATATTTACTTACGGCTTGAAGATTCCAATGTTTAATTGTTGCCGGAACAAAGCATTCTTTATGTTTAAGTTCCATTGTATCAAAAGCGCATCCGTCGGAGTCGATTCCTATTAGAAAAGATTTTGAAAATTTATTATCCATTTTGTTTGTTTTGTGATGTTTTGTGATGTTATTGTAAAATTAGGACAGTTAGTGGTTTAGTAATTTTGCAAACAGTTGACGACTTAAATTCCGATTATCGTCCAACGCATACATATATATTATGCAAATGTAAAAGCTAATGAATAGGGGGGAGTATTAGCTAACTCATGTTACGCAGTATTTGTCCGTCAGTAGGCGTTTATTGATCAGATAGGCGGTAATAGATCAGGTAGGCGGTAATAGATCAGGTAGGCGACCTTTCGCCGAAAGGTCGCGTTGCCGAAGGCAACGATAAAA
>JAITAZ010000503.1 GCA_031283825.1 Planctomycetaceae bacterium
TTTACAATTACTCAAAAAAATGAACTACAACAAATTACGCGAAGATTTACTTGCGATTTGGCAAGCTGGAGTCGATGGAGTTAGAGTTGATAGATTGATTCGTAACAACGTTACATTGCTTTCTCCAACTGATGAACTTAATATCAACAATCGCGATTATAGCATCGAAATAGGAGGCGAATGTTATCGCGAACAATATCATCTTTCGGAAATTGACCGTATTATTATTGTCGGCGGAGGTAAAGCATCTGGCGGAATGGCAGAGAGTTTAACAAAAATATTCGAGCCGATTTCTAATCGAATTGAAATTTTCGGTTGGGTCAACGTTCCGAATGATTGCGTCAAGTCTTTGGGTAAAGTTCATCTTCACGCCGCACGTCCCGCCGGAAGAAACGAACCGACAGAAGAAGCTGTTGCCGGAACAAACGAAATCATTCGAATATTAGAATCTACTACTCAATTCGATTTATGTATTTGTCTTGTTTCTGGCGGCGGTTCGGCGTTGTTGCCCGCGCCGGTTGCTGATATTTCACTCTCTGATAAATGCGAATTGATACGTTTCCTAAGCGGTTCTGGCGCAACAATTCAAGAACTTAACTCAGTGCGAAAAATTATCAGTCGAATTAAAGGCGGCGGATTGAAACGGATTTGTTACGGCAAACGCTTAATCAGTTTAATTCTATCCGACGTGCTTGGCGACCCGCTCGACGTAATCGCGTCTGGATTGACTGTTGACAACAGCGGAACAGCAAACGACGCCCTAAATACGTTACAAAAATTCACAAAAAATAAACCAGAATTTCTGTTACAAAATATAAGTTTGAAAAAAATATTCGACTACGTTGAATCACAAGCAAAAAAAGAGTCGTCGAATTATTACCAGTCGGAAAGCCGATTTTTACAATCTAACGCAGACAAAATTCATGACGCAAATTGTAGTATATCCGCGAATTTGCCGGACAAGATAATGGATCAGGAAGGCGGATTTGTCCGTAATATTGTTATTGGAAACAACGCGCTCGCTGTTGAAGCGGCAGGAATGGAAGCAATAAAACGAGGCTACAAACAGACAATGTTTTCAGCAGGAAATTCGGAAGGCGAAGCGGAAGACGTCGGTAGAGAATTGATTCAATTAGGATTGGAAATGTCAGACGCGGATTCAGATTGTTTGATACACGGCGGAGAACCAGTTGTTACATTAACGTCGCCGGAAAAACGAGGAATTGGAGGACGAAATCAACAATTAGTTTTAGCGTCAATATGCGAATTAATTCGATTATACGGAGACGCCCCAATCCCGCTTGCGATACTTTCCGGCAGCACTGACGGCGAAGATGGACCAACAGACGCCGCTGGAGCATGGATTGATACGATTACATGGGAAATCTTGACAAAAAAAATAAAACAAGACTCAAATTTCAACCCCGAATCATTTCTAAAACGCAACGACGCTTACAATTTTTTCAAAGAACTAAACGTTCTAATAAAAACCGGAATAACAGGAACAAACGTTTGCGATCTGAGAATCGTTATACGAATAGACCATGAATTTCGTTGACTTAAAAGGTGAAATAAATGTAATATATCAGTAGAATTTTCCGAAACGTATTTTAACAGTTTCCGCAAACCTCATTTAAAACCTAATTTTTCTTACTAATCAACCTCAGTAGCAAGGAATCCCACCAAAACCAACCTCATTACCTCATTATTCGTTTACGTTTTTAATGAGGTAATGAGGTTAGCGTGGGGGAGCATAATTGGCTACTGAGGTTGTTTTGTTAAGAAAATTAGGTAGAAAATGAGGTTGGTTGTACAATATTCATACGTGTTAAAAATATTACACTGATATATTACAAAATTTTCTACGGCGTAGTTATTTATTATTTTCTTTCTTGTAATTTATTTTTCATTTCTTCGACGATTTTTTGTAGAGCTTTTAGTTCTTTTCTCATTTCTGGTAATTTTGCGATTGCGCTTTGGATTCGGAATTGTTCGCCTACTGGGGTTGCTGGTATTCCTACTAGATTTGCGTCTTCATCTACGTTGTTCATGATTCCAGCCATTGCGCCTAGGACTGCATTTTTGCCGATATGAACATGATCTCTTACTCCAACTCTACCTGCCATCGTAACATGATCTCCAGTCGTTGTGCTTCCTGCGATTCCTGTATGCGCGCAGATCAAATTGTATTTTCCGATTTTGCAATTGTGAGCAATCATCACTAGATTATCGATTTTTGTTCCGTCTCCTATTATTGTCGAGCCGTAAGTTGCTCTGTCGATAGCGCTGCAAGAGCCGATTTCTACGTCGTCTCCGATTACTACATTGCCGAGCTGCGGCGAAAGTTTATGAGTTCCGTCTGACGAATCATAGCCGAAACCAAATGCGCCGATTACTGCGCTTGAGTGTATTATTGCTCTCTTGCCGACAATTGTATTTCTGTAGAGTACGGCATTGGGGAAAATAATCGAGTTATCGCCGATTTTTGAACCGGTACGAATCAAAACGCCGGAGTGAATTTGTACGTTATCGCCAAGTTCTACGTCAGCTTCTATTACGGCGAAATCACCGATTCCGGCATTCGCTCCAATTTTTGCGGTCGGGTGAATTGACGCAAGTTTACTGACGCCGATTACGCTTTCGTCTCGGGACGGCGAAAAGTAATTTACGATTTTCTTAAACGACTCGACAACGCTTGAAACTTGAATTGTAGAGAACTGTTCAAGTTCTAAACCGACAGGAACGATTACCGCGCCGGCTTGACATTTTTTAAGCAGATTCTTTCGATCAGCTCGTTCCAGAAAAGTTATTTCTGTTGACGTTGCGTTTTGAATGGGCGCGGCTGCCGTTATTATAATTTCGCCGTTACCGTGAAATTCGCCTTTAATCATCTGTGCCAACTGGGCAAGCGTTTGACTTTTCATTAAATTTAATTCGAATGTGAATTTTTAAAGTTGAAATTGAAATTGAAATTGAAAATTGCAATTTGGAAATTGGGGTTTACCGTGTCTCGCGTTTGTGAGATTTATTGTGCGAGTTGTTTACGGAGGGCAAGATTGTAGTTGATAAAGGGTCGAATGTATAGTTGGCGGACGAAATTCAGGTAGAAATTTAACGATTATGACGATTGATTGTAGGCAAAAACTTTTTTTCCCTAGAAAAAAGCAAATTATTATTGAACTATTTGTAATTTCCTGTAACAATTCGACGCAGTGATTGAGTCGGCTGTTTGTCTCGTGGACGTGCAGCGCGGATTGTCGAGGAAAGAAATTAAACTTTTTAAGAAGTTTATTGTTTATCATCGCGTGTAGTTTAATTTTTTTCAGATTGTTTATGAGTTTTTGAATTAGCATTTAGAGTTTTCGCGTAGAATTTCGTATAGTTTAAACTGTTCATGCTTGAATTTCGGTTGGAGCCGCCTGTTTAGATTTGTAAAGCAGGCTTTTACGCTTTCAAGTTGCCGAGTTCATAGTCGAGATGTAAAGAGCGTTTTGAGAAGTAGCGATTAGTTTTTTACTTTATTCTATTAGATATTCGAAAGCGAAAAACAGCGAGGAATTTTATGTACGAGCAACAAATTAATTTTGGTGGAGTGTCGTCGGAAGCGGAGGTTGACGATTTGATTCGCAATGCAGAATTACGGGCGGAGATAGAGCCGTATGTTGACGAATCAGTGAGTCGTATTTTTTGGCGTAGTTTTCCGATTCGTTTTGAGAACGAATTTTTGGCAAGTATGCTTGAGTGGGAAGTTGCGCCGGTAGAGCCGATTTACAGATGGTTTGAGCCGGAGTTAAGAATTCCGGCACCGGAATCTCTTACGGATGAGAAGTTGTCGTTAATTCTTTTTGATTTAATCAACAAGTTATATGAGAAAAAGATTGTTCTTGATTTTTCGGATCATCTTTCGGATCGTGATTTATACTCGTTGATTTATCGGGGGATACTTCCGTCTCGCGAGAAAAATTTACGGCATCAGAATAGTTATATTCACTGGGACTGTTCTTACGGGGACGTGGATATATGGTTGAAATATTATGCGTCGGATGATGATCGCGAGCAATGGTCGGACTGTTATGGCGAGCCGTTACCTCCGAAACAAATCCCACATTATCACCGAAATTTACCACAACACCCGTTTTGATTGCAGAGACTAGAAAAAGGAAACGTTCTAGTTTGAAATCTGACGATTAAAGACTCAAAAGCAAAAAAAATAATATTTCAACAATATTTTTTGTGTAATCGTTCACGGGTTTTTAAATTCGGAATTCGGAATGCGGAATTATGTAATATTAGGCGGAAAATTTGTTTTGAATTTTTAGAATTGCTAAACCCAATGTAGAGACGCAATGCTTTGCGTCTCTATCGGTGATCTTTTGATCGAACAAATGAGACGCAAGGCATTGCGTCTCTATCGGTGAACTTTTGATCGAACAAAGAAACGCAATGCTTTGCGTCTCTATCGCTGATCTTTTGATCGAACAATGAGACGCAATGCTTTGCGTCTCTACGATTGTTAATTTGTAACTATTCACGTTTTAATTTTGCGATAAAGAATAAAAAATTCCGTGAACGGTTATTTCTTTAAACCATTTACCGACAGTTATACTTTTTAAGCCGCCGGTTAAACGTACCTAAAACGCTTT
>JAITAZ010000519.1 GCA_031283825.1 Planctomycetaceae bacterium
TTTAAAAAAGCCAAAGATAATTTTTGGGGGGACTTAGGGGACAAAGGGGACGTTGGGGACACTGGGGACGTTTTTGTTTGAAATCTGGAATTAAAGGCTCGGAGGGGACAAAATTTAAAAGAAAAAAATTGCTCTTTTTAAAAAGCTGTTGTTTCCTGTTGAGTCGTTAATTATGGTTTTTAAATTAGAGTGTCCCCAGCGTCCCCTTTGTCCCCAAATGTCCCCAATGTCCCCCCAAAAAAATAATATGGTTTTTAAAAAATACCGTAACCGTTCACGCAAAAGAGAAAAAAATCATAAACCCTGAAAGAGCGTATGATTCTTTTCTTGTGAACGGTTACAATTTATAAATTATGTTTTGATTCAAATTAATATATCAGCGGAATATTTTGTAACGATTTGAGGTTTATTTTTGACAACCTCATTTTTACCTAATTTTCTTACTATTGTTTAAAAAACCTCAGTAGCAATGAATCCCCCAAAAACAAACCTCATTACCTCATTATTAAAAAAAGATTTGTTTTAATGAGGTAATGAGGTTGGCGTGTGGGGTATCTTTGGCTACTGAGGTTGGTTGTACAATATTCATACGTGTTAAAAATATTCCACTGATATATTACCAAATTTGTTATTGGCAAATCATCATTTGTATTTTTCACCTGATATTACATAATGACGAATTTAAAAAACCGTGAATGGTTACGATAAAACAAATGCGTAACTGAATAGTTACAATTTCACTATGAATGCTGTCCTGAAAGCGCTTCGGCTACGTTTTGCGCGTGTTCTCTTACCCTTCTGAACGCATTTATCTGCGTGTTAAACGCTATCACAACTTGAGGATTACATTGCTCCATCGACATACGCTTGATAAATTGATCCCTTATCGACTTAACCTTGCGAGTTAAATTATGCCCCTGCGCATACACCTCCGTCATCAAATCCGTAACATTACTACGACGAGACGAATAAAATTGAACCACCATCGATACATAAGATTTGTTCAACTCATGAACCTCCCTAAACTCCAACTTCTGCGGCTGAGGAATAAAAAGACCATCCTTTCGCAACTTTATGTCAGACTTTAATATCACAACCAAATAATCACTTATCGACTCCAACTCGTCCGCCATCCTTATCTGCTGCTGCGCTGCCTCCGTTAAATCATGCGAAATATTACCCGATAATAACCTCGCCGTATAAGCAATAATCTCATCCTGCAACGCATCCAAAACCTCCTCGTCATGAAACGCGCTGTCAACCAACTCCTGATCCGGCGACTCAGACTCCGCAATAAGCTCAACCTTCTCCGCTAACTGAATACACAAATGCCCCATCCTTATCACCTCTATCCTCGAACGCTCAATCGCCATCGTCGGAGTCTCCAACCTATGCATCCCCAACGTCGTTAACCGCGAAATTCCATCCGACCTTTCCTCCGGCACATCCTTAATAATCCACTCCAAAAACCGCGCCGCAATCCTCACAAACGGCAACATTATCAACATACTCGATACATTAAATAACGTATGCATCAACGCAATTCCAGTCGAAGGATTACGAATTAACCCCGTCGAAGTATCCGTCCCCACAACAAAATAAATCACCGGTATAAAAAATATACTAAATACAAACGTCGCACACGCCACCCCAATCACATTAAATGCGGCATGAAATATCGCCGCACGACGCGCATTCGGAGATGTCCCAATCGACGCCAATATTGCCGTCAACGTCGTCCCAATATTCTCGCCCAACACCAACGCCGCCCCAGTCTCAAACTCAATCACTCCCAACATCGCTAACGAAATCGTAATCGCTATCGTTACCGACGACGATTGCAAAATTATCGTCATCACACAACCAACCAAAACACAACACCAAATCCCAAGATACGTTTTCGCCGAAAAAGAACCAATAATCCGCGATATCTCCGGCGCATCGCGCAACGACCCAAACCCCTGTTGCATTAACTCCAATCCCAAAAACAACGCCCCCACACCCATCACCGCCATCGCCAATAAACGAGACCTCTCCGTCCTCGCAAAAATAAACGCAAACGCCGATAACCCCAAAATCGGCATTCCATATTGACTTATATTCAACGTCAATAACCACGCCGTAACCGTTGTCCCAACATTCGCTCCCATAATCACGCCAATTCCCTGCGCAAGCGTCATTATTTGACTGTTGACAAAACCAACAACCATCACCGTCGTCGCCGTACTCGACTGAATCGCAACCGTCGCAATAACCCCAACAAAAACCGCAAAAAAACGATTGTCCGTTACCGTCGAAACCATCTTGCGTAAACTAGGTCCCGCAACAAGCTGCAATCCATCAGATAAATACTTCATCCCCAACAAAAAAATTCCAATCCCGCCCAACAACGTCAACGACATCCGCCAATAATTAAACGTCCACGCCTCAAGTTTCACCTTGTCAAAATACTCTGTTGATAAATCGCCCTTGTCAACAATCTTAATCGTGAAACTCGTCTTCCCAACCCGCTTCCAACCAATAATCAACTTGCCGCCTTCAATTCGGACATCAGCAGCTTCCTTCAAGTCTTTCTTACCGCCAATATTCTCAATCGAAAACTCCAATCGCGAAAATAAAGAATCCGCCGACTGATCCGTTTCGTCAATAAGAAATTTATACGAACTAAATAAATCAATCGACGTAACCAAATTCGGAACATATTGAACTCGCTGATCCGGAATCACTCGTATAAATTCCTGCTTCAAATGAGACCCCTTGACCAAATCCGATTCAACCAGATTAGAACCCGCAAAAAGATTAGAAATCGACGACAGAAATATCGTAACAAAAAATAAAATCACAACAGATAAATAAGAAAACATCAAACTACAACGCTTAATCCTAAATCGCAAATTGCATAGAACTCGATAAAACAAAACCACCGCACAAATCGACGAAATAATACTCGATAACGATTTATAACTCCACAAATGGAAATTCAAAAAAAAATTCATCGCACAACTAATTTAATTAAATAATAAATATTGAAAAACCTAAAATTTTGTAACTATTCTGTTGCAGCTTTTTTTGTAACCATTCACGCACAAGAGAAAAATTTTCTAAGCCCTGAAAGGACGCAAGATTTTTTTCTTTTGAACGTGAACGATTACCCCAAAAAATAATATGGTTTTTTAAAAAACCGTGAATGGTTACCTTTTTTAAGGGACTAATTAATCGTTACAAAAATTTTCAATCCGCCAAAAAATTACATAGGCGTGTTATTATCCTGTTGCATTAAAGATTGTCAATTACCTAGCTCTAAAATAAATTGTAACCATTCTGTTGATAAACGATTTCTATTGAATAGTTGCAAATTGTTCTTGAAAAGAAAAAAAGCTCAAAGGTATTTTTGTAACCGTTCACACGCAAGAAATGCTAACCCGCCGCGATGCGGTAGGTTAAAACTCCATTGTCCTTTCAGGGCGTAGGATTTTTTTCCCTTGCGTGTGAACGGTTACCGTTTTTGAATGGCTAAACCAAATGTAGAGACGCAATGCTTTGCGTCTCTATCGATGATCTTTTGATCGAATTTAAGTTAAACCAACAATAGGGAACTTCTAAAAACTAATTTTAGAAGGAACGCGGGTGTCCCGCCTGCATTACAAACGCCTAAATATGCGGTCGAGACGACCGCGTTCCTAATAAAAATAAATTTTACATGAGGTTTTTAGATGTTCCCAATAGAGACGCAAGGCATTGCGTCTCTACGATTGTTAATTTGTAACTATTCACGTTTTAATTTTGTCGATAAAAAATTCCGTGAACGGTTACGTAATTTTTTTAAGGAGACATAGAGGTCAAAGGGAACTTACGGGACGAAAAGGACAAACTAATTTGAAATCTGGGATTGATAGCTCAAGGAGACAAAATTAAAAACGTCGTCAAAATGAAAAATTATCGGAGATGTTGATATTCCTGAAAGATTTGATACAAATATAACGCTATTAGATAAAGAGCTTAATTCAGACGATCTTATTCATTGAACAAACCTAAAACGATAACTTAAAATAAATCACAATTTACAATCAACAATAACAACTATAACCAATTACTCAAAACGATCCTTTCAACTTAAACGAATCGTTTTACTTCAAATTTAATAATGAGTACAACTCAAAACGAAATTGCTCAAACGCCGATACATGGCAATGTTAAAAATCAATCTCTTCCTGACGAGGAATTGGAAATAATGCGGTTTTGGAAAGAACGCAAAATTTATTCGAAATCGCTTCTTGCACGTCGCGACGCTCCGAGATTCGTGTTTTATGAAGGTCCTCCAACGGCGAATGGTTTGCCTCATCCGGGTCATTGTTTGACTCGCGCAATCAAAGACCTCTACCCGCGTTACAAAACCATGCGCGGTTTTCTATGCGAAAGAAAAGCAGGATGGGATACACACGGATTGCCAGTCGAAGTCGAAGTCTGTAAAGAACTCGGTATTCACTCAAAAGAAGATATCGAAAA
>JAITAZ010000540.1 GCA_031283825.1 Planctomycetaceae bacterium
GTCCCTGCGGGACTTTCGGTTTGTGGGGCGTTTACCGGCGGTTACGCTGCGCTACACCGCCGGTTATGCACATCTCGCCCCTGCGGGGCTAACATAAATTTTCTACTGATATATTACAATATTTTAAATTTTCCTTTTATTATGGTTAAAAAAGAACAAGAGAACGGCATGAAACACTGCCCGTATATCCGAACAAAATCTCATTCAAACCAAACCTCCGTAGTAACCTATTCTCTCCCAAACGTAACCTCTTTTTCTGCTTGCTTTTTTAATTAGGTTTGTGTGCTTCGTCCTTTGCTACTGATGTTAGTTTGTTAAGAAAAGTAAGTTAAAATAAGGTTTTCGAAAAATAATAAAATATCATTGAATAAATTACACAGAAACTTTAAAATTATTGTTACAAAAAATAAAACCTCATAAAGTATGACCGCCGATTTTATTTTTATTATAGCCCCACAGAAAAAACATGTGTATAACCGGATATATAACGAAACACAATCGCCGGTAAAATGTCGTCAAAAACTAAAGTCCCGCATAGACGACTTTACGAATTATCGTTACAATAAACTCCACAAAATTACAAAAATTGGTTTTTAGAAATTCTCTAAACTCCAGAATATTGTTTTAAATAAACAAAAGAGGACAATGAGGACTTCGGGAACAGATTAGATCGAAATTTAAGAATTAGGTAACCATTCAAGGTTTTTTAAATTCGTCATTATGTGATATCAGGTGAAAAATACAAATGATGATTTGCCAATAACAAATTTGTAATCGTTCACAAGAAAAAAATCCGTGAACGGTTACAAAAATTTTTTCACCAAATCAAAATATGTATAAAAATTTAATATTTGTAATTTACTTAATTTTGTTTTTTGACGTTTCTGATTCCTGTTTTGCTCAAACGAATTTTGAACGCGAAAATGACTCGAAAAAATTACACGACAGATATTGGCAAATTCTTGTCAACTCGCCCCGTCGCGGCACAACATTTGATCGCGTTTACAATCTCTACTCACAATCAAACGAAATCAATCAACTCCTCGACAAATGTTTAAAAATCTCAAAACAATCGCCAAACGACGCTAAATCTTGGATACTACTCGGATTGATTTACGAAAAATACAACAACCCAAATAAAGCAATCGAATCCTATAAACTCGCCGCCAATCTCGCTCCAAAAGAACCACTCGCGTTTTACTATCTCGGAGAATCGCTAATCTCACAAGGAAAATTACACGAAGCAATAAATATGCTCGAAATCTCTATACAGAATAATCCCTCCAACAAACAAGAACTTCGCTCCATCCTCTTACTACTCGGCAAAACCACTGAACGCGCCGGATACACAAAAAAAGCCGACAATGTCTGGAAACAATTACAACAACTCTACCCAAACAACCCAGAAATCGTCTCGATAATAACAAATATTCTCGAATCAGAAAGACGAATCGACGAAGCAATAAAAATATACGATCAATATCTAATATCAAATCCAAATAATTACTCCTTTGTCCAATTCAAACTCGCATCACTCTCGCTGAAAATCCGAAAAGATAAAAATTTCTCGCCCGTCAACGATTACGAAAATTTACTCGATAAACTCGACCCAAACAGTTGGCTCGCCGAAATCGTACGAAAACGATTAGAACAATTTTTCGCCGAAAAAAATAACCTCGCCGGACTCGCCGACTTCTACAAAAATAGACTCAAAAAATATCCAAACGAATCCGAATCAATCCTAAAACTCGCTAACTTACTAATAAAACTTGAACGCAAAAACGAATCGCAAGAATTACTCGAAAACACAATCGCAAAATCGCCAAACAATACTCTACTACGACACGCCTTAATCGACATTTACGTTACAAAAAATCAACTCGACGCCGCAATCGAACAATATCAAAAAATCGACAAAATTAAATCGTCCGCCGACCCAAACTATATCATCGAATGGGGCGAATTGATAATGAAATCAACTCAAACAAATAAACGCGACGAAGCAATAAAAATATGGTCGCGATTAGTTGACCAGTCGCCCGACAATCCAATAATCGCAATTCGCGTCGCCGAACTCGCGGAGAAATACAATATTACCGACACCGCCGAAAAATATTATAAATACGCAATTACCCTACGCCCCGACGACGCCGTTTTCCGCGAATATCTCGGTATCTTTTATTATCGTCAAGCCGAGATAAAAAAAGCGGTCGAAATTATTCAGTCTATCGCCGAAAATAATCGCAAAAACGCCGAGTCTTTAACGCTCGTCGGAACTTTGCTGTCGTCAATTCACGCTGAAAAAGAATCGCTCGACGCTTTCAAAAACGCCGTAAAATTGTCGCCCGAAAACCCGTCAATAAGATGGAAATATATCGAATCGTTGACACGTCAAGGCGACGCCGATAACGCAGTTACGCAACTAGTCGAAACAGATAAACTAATTCAATCAGACGACGAATTCGACGCCTTCCTGCGAAACGAAATTCGCTTCATGACGCAAATTTCACAATCGGAAAAAATATTAAAAAAATTAAACGATAAAATCACAGATAACAATTCGGGAATTATCGTAACAAAAAATCAAACGCAAAAATTATACTGGCGAATTGCGGTTTATAATCGGCATCTGGGCAAGTCGGAAACCGCTATTCAAATGATGGACAAAGCGATTGAATATCAAAATAATATTGTCGAAAATAATTCGCAAACGACAAAATTATTATCGTTACGAATATTACAAGCGGCGACCGAATTGTACGCAAAATGCAACGACACAAATAAAGCAATAAAAATTTTGCAGATTTTATCAGAACAAAACAGCATCCGCCAAACAACTTTTATCAGACAACTTGCAGAGTTGCAAATCGAAATCGGAGATAAAGATACAGCGATCAAAACAATCAATCGTTTAATAGAATCCGGCGTTACAAACGCGGCGGTTATTGCGTCGTGCGCTGAATTGCTTTTTAAGTCGGAGAAAATTCAAGAGGCGATTGATCTGTTGCGTCGCGGCTTGAGATTAAACCCGAATGATTTATTGATCCAAAAAATGCTTTCAGAATACTTGGCGAAAAACGGTCAAATAAAAGACGCAATCGACGTCGCCCGTCGTCTGTTTGACAAGACTGAAAATATAGAATCCAAAATGCAATTGGCAAAAACAATCGCCGAATATTATCTGGCGATTGAAATTTCAAATAAGGTCGAAAAAGTTGACGTCAATTCAAAAAATAAATCTAAATTAAACGACAAAACATTGAGCGAGCTTTTGTATATTGTGAAAAATTCGGCGGACAGGCGGTCGTCGGTTCTTTGTGCGGCGGCTGCGTTTGAAGTTCTGTCTGATTTTGCGGCAGCACGGGAGGAACTCGAAGGATTTTTAATCGAAACCGGCGGAGAAAATCACGCCGATAAATTATTGTTACGAAAATTAGTAAACGTAACCCAAAAATTGCACGATTACGAATCAGCGGTTAAATATCAAGAAATAATTTGCAAAGACAACAACGACTCGGCAGAACTCGACAAATTATTCGCCCTTTACGACATCAATGGAAATCGCGAGAAACAATTGCAGCTCTTTATGAGACAAATTCTGAATAAAAATAATCTGCAAGAACAACTCAACATGATCGACAAAATGATTTGCAGAGAAGAATACGACGCCGTCGATCACGTGTTGGCGTTTTTTGAAATTCACGAAGAATCGAATTGGGAAATAACGTACAGACAAATCGCGATTGCCGCATACAAAAAACAAAAAAATTTACCGGAATTAGTTCGTAATTTTCGCAAACAAAATTTTGTCGATAACAAAAATTCTAACGACTTAAAAAACGAAAATAATTATCGTAACGAATATTCAACCGGCGATCAATTCACAAAATATTTGGACGATCAATTTAACAACAGCGCATGGAAATTAAACGCTAACTTGCCAACCAAAGATTTTAGCGTCTGGAAAATAGAAAACGACGATCCAGAAACGACGTCAATATTTAAACATCAAGAGATCTTTTTATTGACCCTTTTCAGAGAGAAATTAATTCGTAATCAGAATTATCGTACATTTAATAATGTTCCTCCACCAAAGCCGTTTTATCGAGTAGATAATTTTTCGGAAGCGAGTTTCTTATCGTTATGCTGGATGCTACGAGAAATGAACGTTGAAGAAATAATCAAAAAATATAACCCAACCGAAAAAGAAATAAAAAGATTAAAAGCGCTTTGCATCTTGCAACCATAATTTTAAATTCGGAATTGAGATTTGAGATTTGGGTAATGTTCAAGCGGAATATTTGTACAAAAATTCAACTTAATGTTTATGAATATAATTTTTATGAATGCGCATGAAATAAGCATTTGCAAATAACAATAACTTAACGCTCGTAGAGACGCAATGCCTTGCGTCTCATTGTTCGATCAAAAGATCACCGATAGAGACGCAAGGCATTGCGTCTCTACATTGGGTTTAGCAATTTTAAAACGCTAAAAGTCCCTAATAAATTGTTACAACGCAAAATCCAAAATAAATTTTCCGACTAATATTACATAATTCAGAATTTAAAAATCCGTGAACGGTTACGATATTTGTAGCCGTTCACGCACAAGAGAAAAATTCCTACGCCCCGAAGGAGCAACGGAATTTTTTTGATCAATATGGTCAACAATATTGTTAATATTAACTCATGTTACGCAGTAGTTGTCCGTCAGTAGGCGGTAATTGATCAGGTAGGCGGTCGCCTACCTGATCGGTGATCAACCTGATCGATAAACGTTTACTGACGGACAAATACTGTGTAACATGAATTAAGAAAAAATCAAGATGGAAAATTTGGAATCGGGAGAAATTTGAAATTATGTTTTTAATTTTGAGTTGAAACAATAATTACAAGTCAGGTTAAAAACAACACTGAATTTCTCTTTAATTCTAAAGTTTCCTCAATTCCGAATTTTCCTCTCCTTTTTCCCTTTTTCCGGTGCGTAAAAAAAATTTTTTGCGTTATCGATTACAAATATATTGGTGCGATGTTTATTCTTAAATGGATTCGTGTTTTAGCGGCGTTTTTTGTGTTTACGTCTTTATTGTTTTTGTTTGTTGACATTTCGTCGATTGCGTCTTTATCGTTACATCATTTAGCGGAGATACAATTTGTTCCGTTGTTGTTGCGCGGCGGATTAGTCGGCGGAGTTGGGGTGATTCTTTGGTTAATTGTAACGTTAATTTTTGGTCGATTTTATTGTTCGTCGATTTGTCCTTTTGGGATATTGCAAGACGTAATTTCGCGATTTGCAAAATTTTTTCGTCGTAGAAATTGCAAGTATTCGTATCGTCCGGCGATGAGCAAGACGCGAAATATAATTTTCGTTTTATTTCTTTTTGGCGTTGCGGCGATGATGTTTTTCGGCGTTGCGGCGGTAGTGATTTTGTTTGATCCGTATAGTAATTTTGGTCGGATTTCGTTTTCGATATTTCAGCCGGCGGTTATTTTTTTGAACAATAGAATTGCCGGCGTTAGTGATTTAATTGGCGGTGCTGGATTTCAACCGCGAGGAATACATTTATTCGGCGGCGCGTTTATTATATCTTTGGCGATATTTTTTCTGGTAGTAATTCTTTCGTTTTTTTATGGTCGGCGGTATTGCAATGTGATTTGTCCGGTTGGGACGTTGTTTGGATTTATTTCAAAATTTTCGTTATTTCGCGTTAAACTTGACAAATCGAAGTGTATTAAATGCGGACTTTGCGAAAGAAATTGCAAGGGCGAGTGTATTGACAGTAAGAATTTTTCTGTAGATTCGTCGCGATGCGTTACGTGTTTTAATTGTTTTGGGGTATGTCGGAAGGGCGCGATTTTGTATTCTCCGATTTCGTTAGCGTTGTTTAGTGTTGGCAAGGTTGAATCGAGTAATTCGGCGGCGATTGTTTCGGACGAGGTTCATAGCGGCAGGCGGCGTTTTTTGAGATTATCATTTCTTTCGTTGATATTTTCTACGATTGGCGGCGGTGCGATGAATCCAGACGATCCGTATGGAGACTCTGATCCTTATGGAAATGATACGAGCGGTAATAAAGTTCCAGACGTTGCAGAGACTGTGAAATCGGCGGCGGAATCGGTGAAGACGGCGGAGACGACGGAGTCTGTAGTTACGGGTGCTGATTTGGAGTTAGCGGATAAGACGTCGCGAGTTTCTTATGTGAATGATACGATAGTATTGCCGCCGGGCGCGAGGAGTTTGAAAAATTTTCGGAGTAAATGTTCGTCGTGTCATCTTTGTGTGAGCAAGTGTCCTTCTCGTGTCTTGCAGCCGGGCGCGATATATAGTAATAGCGTGATTGGAGGAAGCGGCAGCGGCGGTATTTTTGGATTAGTTCAGCCGTCGTTGCAATTTGATCATCATTATTGTAACAAAAATTGTACGGTGTGCGGCGATGTCTGTCCGACTAGTGCGATTGAAAGAGTAACGGTGGAAGAACGCGAACTTCTTAAAATTGGAACGGTGGAATTTTTGATTGATAATTGCGTAGTTTACACGCAAGGAACGAGTTGCGGGGCGTGTCAAGAGCATTGCAGCAATGGCGCAATAAAAATGGTTCCGTATGGAGACCCGTCGAAACATTTAACGATTCCAGAACTTCATCCTGAGTTTTGTATAGGTTGCGGCGGATGCGAGTCGATATGTCCGGTTCGACCGTATCGAGCAATTTATATCAAAGGCGCAACAGAGCAAACCAAAGCAAAATTATCATACGACCCAAACGAAAAACAAAAAACAGTCGAACTAGAATTGATCTAATGGTGATTTCTAAAAACCATATTTTTTAAAACCGTGAACAGTTTTTTAAATTCGGAATTATGTAATATCAGGCGAAAAATACATTCGACAATAGGGAATCTCTAAAAATTCAATTTTTATTAAAACCGCGTAGCGGTTTCCCAAAATAGCGATGGGTAAAAATTCGCTAGAATTTTCACCCATCGAAAAAAAATCGCGTTACGAATTTATTTTCGACGGGTGAAATCGC
>JAITAZ010000581.1 GCA_031283825.1 Planctomycetaceae bacterium
TAACATCACTTCAGATTTACCGTCGGCTACCGCCGACGCGACCTTTCGGCGAAAGGTCGCCTACCTGAGTCGGCAGTCGCCTACCTGATCTGGAGTAGCAAGTGTGTAACATGAGTGAATAATTACAAATTTACAAAAAAATAAAAAAATAATATGGTTTTTTAAAAAACCGTGAACGGTTACAATTATTTATTCATGTTACGCACTTGCTACCCCAGATCAGGTAGGCGACCGCCGACTCAGGTAGGCGACCTTTCGCCGAAAGGTCGCGTCGGCGGTAGCCGACGGTAAATCTGAATTGATTTTAATTATTGTCGAATCCATTTTATCGTTGCCTTCGGCAACGCGACCTTTCGGCGAAAGGTCGCCTACCTATGGTCGCCTACCTGATCTATTACCGCCTATCTGATCAATAAACGCATACTGACGGACAAATACTGCGTAACATGAGTTATTAGAAATTTTGTAACCATGCGTAGTATAAAAAAAAGACTACTTGTTTTAGAGTCTGGCAGAAATGACTCAAGAGAATGTAAAAATAACGCGTCCATAACGACAAAAACGCTTTGTCTAACAAGGACACGAAATTTTATAGAATTTTAGTTGTTGAAAAATTTTTTCGGATTTTTTGGATCAAATAATTCCGCCATGCACGCGATAAATTGTCATGTGGTTAGGCTGATCAAGCAACCAAAAACGTTGCCACTCGTCTGGAATTAGCCGTAGTCCTTCCGATTGATTCACAAGGTGACTTATACGAGTCTCAGGATCGCCAGAGTACACCGGTAATAAACAACCACTTGAACAAATCAAGAGTATATTGAGCAATAACGCCAAAAGTAATATTCGTAACATTTTATTCACCTGTATTTTATCTTATATAATTCACCCTCGAATTTCGGCGATGTAAAATCTCAAAAAACCGTTTCTCTAAATAAACAGACAACTCTAACAGAAATTTCAAACATAAATTATTCAAAAAATTCAAAGAGACTTAGTTATTTTTCTACCTTGTTACATCGCTAAACAACAAAATTTCTGCACGGAAGTAATAAATATCACTTCCCGCATAGTCAGAATTATCGGAAAATTCAACAACAGACTAAAGAAAACCTCAAATAAATCAAAGAATTTTTTTGAAAAAAATAAAAGTAATTATTAAACCAGTTTAAATAATTAGTAACCGTTCACGGTTTTTTAAAAAACCATATTATTTTTTTGGGTAACTGTTCACGTTCAAAAGAAAAAATCCTACGCCCTGAAAGGACAGCGGAAAAAAATTATTACGAATATTCGTTACAAAGATTATCAAATCAATTGCCGTAGATTGGTTTGTATCTGTAATTTGTTTCTAGAATGAAAATAGATAGACAAGTAGTATATAGTCTGCCATATTGCCTTCCCCATTCGTCGGCTACAGGTTTGTTCGGGTCCCAACTGCCTTTTTCCTTGCCTCGCTTTTCTTGATTCTCCAATAACGCCTTTTTGACCGCCTTGTCCCACTTACTCCAAATTTCACCGCCATAATTGTATAACGCCAACGACGCATAAAACCAATAATAAGCGTTACGATTGTAATGTTCCTTAAACGTAGGCAGATTTTCCGGCTCAACTAAAAAATTTAATCCCCGCGTCAACCTTATGTCTGTTCGCTTCCACCCAATTAATTCCCTGCAAAAAAGTGCTTCCGCCGTCATTGACTTTCGCACCCCCTCCCCTCTCGCATTACGATACGAATACTTACTCCCGCCATCTTGCGCAACCGAATCAAGAAATTTATTCACATTTTCAAAAACATTTTTTTCAACCGGAATTTTCGCCATCTCCGCCGCCATCAACGCCATCACAATCCAACCCGTTACCGAAACATCAGACCCCGCCCCATAACGATCCGCCGCATAACGCCATCCGCCCTCGACACTTTGATGTCTCACGCAATATTCTACCGCACGTATTGCCGCCTCGCGTATTTCTTCGCGTATTTCTTCGTTGTTTGTCATTGCAATCCGCTCGCAAATTGCAATTGTGCAAAGTCCATGCGTATAGAATCTGTCGTTAATTGGTAATTTATCGTCGAAAAAACAACCATTCTTGTCCTGTCTAGCAAGAAGCCATCGCCAACCATTACGCGATGGCTGAATATATTCCGACAAATCCGCCTCATCCAATTCCGGCGTTATCCCATAGCCTTGCAACGCCAACAATGCCATCGCCGTCGCCGCTATCTTGTTTTCCTTATTATACGGAGCGCCGTTTTTATACGGTCCGCACAAATCCCACGAACCATCCGGATTCTGATTTTGCACCAACCAATCCAACGCCGCCCGTATCGCCGCATCCGTCGAAGAATTGCTGCCGCCAAACGTCTCATTGCGTTTCATTAATTTACGCTCGGATGAAATAGATAACGTAGGCTTACCATCAAAAGGAATCGTTACCGTACTAACATCATTAGTAATCGTGTGTTGAGACAACGTTGGCGAATCAGGAGGAGGAACGTCGTCTATCGGAGGAGAAATTATCGCCGGTTGAGCCTCATTATTTTTTTTAGTAATTCCGGCAATTGCAGAAATCAACTCTTCAGCGGCGGGATTTTTCGTAACGATAATTTCAATTATCTCGTTTTTTTTCGTCGGTAAAAATAAAATCGCCAGTATTATCAAAATACACAAATGAATAAACATACTCCAAAAACAAGGCAAACACCTTTCACGAATCGCCGCAGCAAGCGCATCCTGAGCGTCGCGCTTCGGAATATTAGACGCACGAGAATTATCGTTACGTAAATTATCAGACGATTCAGATTCGTTAAACTCAACCGAATCAACTTGATTTTTTTTCCCTTTAATCAAACTAATAAGCCAAAGCGCCGTCTCGTCGGAAAAAATATTTTGAGGCTGACGCGAAGGTTTCTTGATTTTCTTACGCGATTTTACAGAAAAATCTTTTTCCGTTACAGAAATAAAAAATAATCCCGAAGCCAAAGAATCCGACCCAGCCGATAACCCCGCATCCGACTCGATAACCTTGTTATCAGAATTGTTTTCATTCTTATCATTCACGGTTTATTTTTAAAGAAACAAAGGGGACATTGAGGACTTAAAGGTAGGATGTGTAAAATTGATTTCAAATAATTATCAGGTTGCTAGTTTTTTTGATTTTAACATGTTTATATTTAACAAGATACGTGTTTTTACCTAATATTTTGCGTAAATCATTTGCATAATTATCGAACAAAAAGCATTGAATATTTACAAAATTGCAACCGTGAACGGTTACACAAAATTTAAGCAACCTTTTTACTCGATACGGATTTTTTCTGCGATGTAATAATTTTAGGCGGATCAAGTATTTCTGCTAACATTTTATCGCAAATATCGCAAACGGAAGTTGTGTCGATAGCGTCCATTAAAGCTCTGGTGTTTTTGTTTAAGCGTTGATTACTCGACGCTTTTTGAATTGAATAATTTTTTTCGCCGTATGGCGCGTTTAGTTTTGGGTCGGTTGAACCGAATAATCCTAAACATCTTGCGTCTGCCGCCGCCGCAACATGTAATTGCGGAGAATCTGAACCTACCACAATCGTAGCCCTTCGAGAAATTGCCGCGAACTCATTGAACGTAACGGCTGGCGCAAGTATCGCCGTTTCTCCTATATTTGCTACTCGCTCTGCAAATTTTTGATCGTCCTCATTCGACCATGTTACAAGCGATGGAAGATTCCATTGCTCGGATAAATAACCGCTCAATTCCGCGTAACGCTCTTCTCGCCAAAGTTTCGACTCTGAATCCGCGCCAACGCACAAAATCGCAAAATTGCCATGCAAACCGCAACGATTCAAAATATTTTGCGAACAATGCCTATCGATTTCGCATTCAAACAAATCAAAACTTACGCTTGAACCGTATATTCCAAAAGGTTGTAAGAGTTGCATATTTTGTTCGACGGCATGTTCGGCGTCGGGAATAATCAGTTGATTATTAAACCAACGACTGCCTTCGCGTCCATCATTTCCGCCGAATCCGATACGCACATTTGCGCCCGAAATCCATGCGGCAAACGCGCTTTTAAATCGGCTTTGCAAATCGATTGTTACATCCGGCGCAAATGTTTGTAATCTTTTACGCAACTTGGCGATTTCATTCCACGAATATAAACTACGATCCTTAACAATAATCAATCGGTCGAGTGCTAGAAGTCTGTTAAGCAACGGCGCGTTAGATTCTTCCGTCAACCACGCAAGCTCAACATGAGGAAAACGGAGTCTAAGCGTCGGCAAAATCGGCAAGCCTTGAACAACATTGATAACGTCTGAAAAACAGATTATCAAAATTCGGCGTAATCGTTGCATCTTTCGATTAGATCGAATTTGTTTTTGCATTTTTTTTGTTTTATCGCCTTGCCCAATTTAAATTATCGACAAGGCAATTTCTCTTAAATTTCTGGAATATGAATCATACTATGAATTTTTGTAACATAAAAACGTAAAAGCATGTTTTCCGTAAATAATCAGACGGCTCTAATCGAAATCTCAAACGTCGGCAGTTCAAAATCAATCATAAAAACCAACCCGTCCCGATTCACTTTGCGAAGTATAACAATTCATCAACATTCAACGCAATAGCAATTTTTCCAAATTCAGAATCAAGAAAACAAAATACAGAATTACGATTTTAGTAACCGTTCACGGAATTTTTTTATTTTTTTATCGAAAAATTAAAACGTGAATATTTACAAATTAATAATTGTAGAGACGCAATGCCTTGCGTCTCATTGTTGTCTTAGCCTAAATTCGATCAAAAGATCAACGATAGAGACGCAAAGCATTGCGTCTCTACATTGGGTTTAGAAATTCAAATCCGAAATTTAAAAAACCGTGAACGGTTGCCGATTTTATGTAATATAACAGAAAAAATTTTGTAACTTTTAGTTGTAGTTTCTAAGGGACATTAAGAACATTTGGGTTTAAAGTATATCACTTTCCACAGAAGTATTCCTTTATTTTCTCTTTGGTTTTAGTATTGCCCAGAATGGGTGTAGTCTGTCTCCGCGAGTTTTTACGTCGTACAAGATCACAGAAATGTCCGGCAGAATTTGACTGTTTTGAGGATTGTAATTTTTCTGTCCGACATTAACCGTAATCCTACTTTCAGGCTTGAAATTTACCATCTCCGGCAAAATGTCTGGATTCAAATAAACCGTAACATCGACATTTCTCGGCACGACGTCAACTTGCAATCCGTTGCCCGCTGGAAATAATTTTGACCTTACCGTTATTTTCTTTTTCGTTCCTCCCCAATCAAGCGGATCAGTTACATACTCTGGAACGTCCGTACTCAAATTGTTAAGCTCAACCCACCAAAAAAAATTGTCCCATGATCTCATCGAATTTACCTCAAACGATCTCGGCGAAAAATTTCTTACATGTAATTTCATCCACTCAAATATTGGCGTCAGTTCGTCGTGAAACATTTCTATACCGTGTCCGATATATCTTATCAACGTTACATCAAACGGATTGATCTGTCTCGCTAGATAACCGTTAAACGTTTTGGCATTGAGCAAAATAGTATTCGCGCCGTTCTTGCCTTCAAGCTCGCCTGATACAAAATAAATCGGCAGATGTTGAACGTTGTCTTTGTATTCAGGAATATATTTCGACGCAATCGCATTAAACGGAATCAATCCTCCCCACAAATCAGGATGCGCTATTCCAATATCCCATGCCGCCGTACCGCCTATTCCATGTCCAGACAAATAAACTCTGTCCGTGTCAATATTAAAACGCTTAATTGCATCCTTAAGAGAACATAACACCGCCGCATGAGAAAACGCCGAAAAATCATACTCGAATAATTTCAACGGATTCCAATTCGGCGCAATCACAATATATCCATGACGACCGCTTTGACCAACTCGCTCCGCACCTCGCCAATTGCCCGCCCAAAAATTTATCTGCGAATCCGGCGTCTGCGAAAATCCATTTAACGTTACAATAACCGGATAATGAACTGTACGATTCGGATCATACTCCGGCGGCAATTGAACCGCATACTCAATTTCACTCGCTACGCCGCTAATCGGACTCGGAGTCTTAAAACGAAAATAACCAGATTTATCCGTAATAATTTCTTCCGGCAAAATCGGCTTCGGCGGAGAAATATAAGCTATCATCGACGCTACCAACGACGGATTAATAGACTCCATCGACTTGATCCGCTTGATAATCTCCGCTTGACGAATTGTCTCCTTGCCGCTTTGCAAATACTCAATCACAAGACGTCGAATCGCAGGTAATGATTTCGCAACAAGCAAACGATTATTGTCCGCATTCGATCCGCAAAACCAACCTGTAATTCCAATCGCAAGTTTTTCAGAATCGCTTAAATCAGGATTTTTCGAATACATATAAAACGATTCCATCCGATCCATTGTGTTCGACGTTAAACCAGTTTCGATTTCGTCTAAAATCGGCGGAATTAACTTGTCTTTCTTTTCGGTTTCTGGCAAGCGGTCATAAATTGCCTGCAAAGATTCGATTATCTCTTTACGTTTTTTTTCGGAATCGTCGTAGCGTTGCAGCATTCGGCGTACAGTTATAAATAGTTCTTCAGGCAAGTCTTTACCTTTTGCCAATTCGTCTAGGTAATTATGAACTAGATTGAATTGTCCGGCGTTTAAGCGTAATTCTAAGTCGTCGATTATGCGTTGGAATTTTTGCTGACGAATCATTCTGTGGACGGACGAAAAACGTTGTCGAATGTCGGCGTTATCGGCGTTTGTTTTTAGAATTTCTGCGAGTTCTTCTTCGGCTTCGTCGAGCATTCCGCCTTGAATGTAGAATCGCACGAGTCGAACTCGGTCTTCCGCTTGTTCCGGATCGATCAGCCGAGTCAGGATAGGCGTCAACTGATCGCGCGGCAACGTGCGAGTCGAAAGACGCATATCCCAGACTAACGAATTATTGTTGATATGCAAACCTCTCGCGCGAATATAATGAGGAGTAATCTCGGTGATTACTTGCGTTATTAATTCGACTCCTCCCATGTGTCTGACTTGAAGAAGCCGCCGACCAAAACGATCAAATTTTACGCGAGGTTCAAATGCGCCAAGAACCGCGAGCTTCTGACCTTGATCGCTAAAAGATAATTTTGTTTTAAATGTTTCAGGAATTTCATTGACGACTTCCGGCATGATTCCGCGACGCAATTTATATTTCGGAACGTAAATGAATCTCAAACCGTCGTTGACTACGACGATCATTTTGGCTTTGATTTCGCCGGCTCTTTCTAATTTCTCATCTACTCGTTCAATTTCAGTAACTTCGCCGATAAGCAAGCGTCCGTCGTTCATTACAATCTTCACCGGCTTAGCGTAAACCGGAGAAAATAAAAAGAAACCAAAAATAAAAAATAATATACAAGAAATTCTGGTCATAATTTTGATTAAATGTAATGTAATATTTCAACGGAAAAAAGTAACGATACTATCAGTAATATTTATGAAGTTTTATTTTTCTTTTGTTTCGCGTAGAATTTTTTTTATTGCTTCGTTTTGAGTTATATCTAACGGCGTGTTTCCATCTTTATTTTTTGCGTTTATATCAGCGCATTTTTCAATCAGATTCTTAACGATTTCAAGATTACCTTTTCTCACCGCTTCATGCAATGACTTGACATATTGTTACAACCAATCAACGCCGCAAAAAACAAAATAAAAAATACGTAATAATCTATTCTAAAAATTGTCTTCATAAGTTTTGAAATTCTTGTTATTGAAAATTTGGCAATATGTCATACTCTCGTTTCCTTACTACGACTGAATAATTTATTTTTCAATAGTTTCTTGTTTGAGTTGCGAGCGTTCAGACTCGGTTAAACGAATTAAAACCTGACGATTGCGAATTTCTATTTCTTTTTGTTTTTGTTTTGCAACGATAGCGTCTTTGATACGTTTTTGACCGAGTTTAGCACCTTCTGCAAAGTAATTAAATTTTTCATCGATAGTCATATTTTTTGTATCGTCGTAACTTTTTGCACGAACTGATTGAAAAAATTCTTGTATTTCATTTTTTTCGGTCATTTGAAATTCTCCATAAAATTTAAGGGAGTTATTATTGTAGGAACAAAAATATTTTGTGCTGTATTTATATTTTGCACAAAGTCGATTGTTCTTTTTCTAACGATATGATTTATATCGCAACTAATAAAATAATTGCACGAAAAAAGACTTGCGTATGCAATATGCGTGAGGTCATGATAGTGTTTTTCAGCGAGGACGTTTTGGTTTACATAAAATTCTGATAGTTTAATTGCGTCTTTTGAAATAGGTAGTAGAACTATTTTAAATTGTATAACAATTTCGGATATTTTATCGATCAAAGATTGAGATGCGGACGAAATTTCATATTCAAAAACCGGACTAATAAAAAGGCGAAAAAGTTCTGAATTTTCTGATAAAAAATCAAACAGAGAAGTAACGACATGAGTATTACTACTATTATCAAACAAGCTGCTGATTGTGGATGTATCAAAGCAAATCTTTTGTTTTTTCATTATAAATTCATTTGTGAAAAATTGTAATAGTCAGTCGTGATTTTTAAGGAACAAAAGGGACTGTAGAGACGTTTTGGTTTAAATCCAATTGAAAATTAAAGACTCAAGAGCGACAACTTTTGAGTCTTTAATTTTCAATTTCAAACAACGATGTCCCTCAAAAAACTGCGACATAGTAATTACTAATTAACAAATGTAGAGACGTAAAGCCTTGTGTCTCTACTGTTGGTTTCGCCATTCAAAGCGGTAATTGTTCACAAAGCGTCATTTGTATATCCGCGAGAATCTGTTTAATCCGTGAAAATCCGTGTTTAAAAAATTCCCCGAATTCCGAATTTAAAACCCAGTGAGCGGTTATGAATAATATTTATTTTTCGATTGCGAATCTTACTGGGATTTTTATGATTGGCGAATCGGTTATTCCGGTTTCTAGTGTAATTATTGCGGTTTTATTGTCGTCAGTTGTTACGTAGTTGCATTGCGGCGCGTCGGGTGGAATTTCGATTGACAGAGTGAAAAATTTTCTTACGGCGGTTTCTACGCTGCCTTTTGTTATAGTTGTTTTTAGCCATTGTGGTCGAATTTCTTTAACTTTTATGTCTGCGTTTTGGACGTTTGTTCCGGTTAGTTGAATTGAAATATCTTTTATGATTCTTTCGCCGGATTTAATTGTATCTATCGACATAATTCCGGTTGCTCGATCAAATCCTTGTCCTGCTAAAGTTATTCCGTTTCCGAAAACTTGACCTCTTGCGAAAATTTCGATTGACGGTTCGCTGTTATAATTAGTTTTGATATTGAATCGTTCTTGAAAAGTTCCGATTGGCATACCTGTTGGTAGAACTGTCAAAGTTCCTTCGTAAACGGAGGTCGCGTGTTTGTATAACGAGTTGTTTTTATCGTCGTCGTTTAATTCGGATTGTTCAAATTTCAAATCGAAATGCGTTTTATCAGTCCAAGTTGGAGTTTCTAGTTTGAGCGGAGTTTTTTCGAATCCGTAGATTCTGACTTTCGCCGATTGTTTTTCTGTTGAAGGAACGCTAGGCAGAAGCACGACTGACGAATTAACAACAATCGGCGAAGTAAAAATTCCGGTGATTGATAGACGAATTTCGGGCGTTTGCGGATCGTTTGTAACGATAATTCCGCCTTGTTCGTAGTGTCCGGTTGTAGCTCTTTCGGCGTCGTATCGAACAGTTGCGATTGCCGATTCGCCCGCAGAAAGACGTTGACGATTGAGATCAATTCCGGTGCAAGTGCAAGTTGTTCGATCTACTCGCAGCGTTAAGACTCCAGCACCGACGTTTTTGATCGTAAATTCGCGTGAGCCTTTTTCTTTGACGTCTTTGATTCCGAAATCATAGACATTATTTTCGATATAAACTTTCGCGTTTGAATCCGGCGTTATTTTTGGGGCGGATGGTTTATTTATTGGATCGTTTCGATCAAAAGTTTTGAACTCGCGGGTAATGTCCCATGAGTTAATCGAAAACATAGAAACCGCGCCGCCAAAACCAATCGCCGCGCCGATCAATACGGAAATTAAAAACATGAAAATTATTGTACGCATAATTTAGACGTAGGTTAATTGTAGGTTAGTTGTAATATATCAAAGTAAAATTTGTTTTATCTTTTGAGTTTCTAATCCTAGATTTCAAGCTGATTTGTCCTTGTTGTCCCGTGAAAAAAATTTGGCTTTTATTCATAACTATACTTTGAACGGGAACAAATTGTTCTTTTTTGTAACCGTTCACGCGCAAGAGAAAAACTCCTTCGCGTGAATGGTTACAAAATATTTCAGAATTTAAAAACCGTGAACGGTTACAAAAACCATTTATTTAAAAGTGTATCGGTTGACAATATTTTCGAATAGTTCTTGTCTTCCTGATTTATTTGGTTCGATTTCTCCTTTTTTGAGCATATATTTTTCTAGCGATTTGAAATTGTGTTTATTGGCTTCGATTTCTGCTCCTATACCTGAGTCCCAAGACGAATATCGTTCCTTTAGCAGTTGGGCGATTTCGCCGGATTTACGGATTTCTGCCGCGATTTTTAATCCTAGCGCGAAGGCGTCCATTCCTCCGATGTGCGCGTAGAATAAATCGATTGGTTCGAAACTTTCGCGTCTTACTTTTGCGTCGAAGTTTAGACCTCCCGTTTTGAATCCGCCGTATTTTAGAATTACGAGCATCATTTTTGTTGTTTCGTAAACGTTTGTTGGGAACTGGTCGGTATCCCATCCGAGCAACGTATCGCCGGTGTTGGCGTCAACGGAGCCTAAAAATCCTTGACTTCCGGCGTAGTCTAATTCGTGTTCTACCGAGTGTCCGGCTAGGGTTGCGTGATTGGTTTCGATATTCATTTTGACGTGTTTTTCCAGACCGTAAGCTCGGAGGAAATTTATGCAAGCCGCCGAATCGAAATCGTATTGATGTTTTGTTGGTTCTTTTGGTTTTGGTTCAAAGTAGAATTGACCTTTAAATCCGATTTCTTTTGCGTAATCTACAGCCATGTGCATAAATTTTGCGAGGTGATCGAGTTCTCTTTTCATGTCTGTATTCCAGAACGACTGGTATCCTTCGCGTCCTCCCCAGAAGGTGTATCCTGCGCCTCCGAGTTCTTTTGTGATTTCAATCGCTTTTTTGACTTGTGCGGCGGCGAATGCGTAAGTGTCGGCGTTGCAGCTTGTTGCTGCACCGTGCATAAATCGCGGATTTCCGAATAGATTTGCTGTTCCCCATAATAATTTTACGCCGGTTCGTTGTTGTTCTTCTTTGAATACTTTGACGACTTCGTCGAGATTTTTATTTGTTTCTTGTAGTGAATTACCTTCTGGGGCAATATCTCTGTCGTGAAAAGCGTAAAACGGCATTTGTAATTTTTCGAGAAATTCAAAAAAAACTTTAACTCGTTTTTGTGCGTTTGCGACGTTATCTTTTCCTTCCCAAGGTCGATACATTGTGCCGGAGCCGAATGGGTCTGAGCCTGACGCTCTCATTGTGTGCCAGTATGCCGCGCTAAAGCGTAAAATATCTTTCATCGTTTTCCCTTCGACTTTTTCGTCGGGATTGTAGAATCTGTATGCCAACGGATTCTTCGATTCGCGACCTTCATACTGAACTGTTTTTTTAACTTCAGAAAATGCAACCATCTGTTTCTCCAAAAAAATTGGTTAGATTGTTTTAAATCGCCAGCACGAGAATTTTCGGTTAGGGACGTAAAATCGTTTATTGGAATTGCGTTGTTTTTTTTCAAACGCGGGTTAATTTGTCAGCGATTTGAATCGACGAAATTCTAATGTGCGTTCAGTGCGATTTATTTTTGTACGTTAATTTGCGCGATTAACGATAATAATTGTAATTGTTGAGATCGTTTATCAACGCCGATTTCATTCGGACGACGAATGTAAATAGAATTTATATTTCAGACGTTAATATTCAATTATTTTTGCGGAGACATTATATACTATAAATGTAACCAAAATTGAATGTCTAAAAAACAAACTCTCAACGTACAGGATTTAATTCTGCGAAATAGTAACAAATAACGTTTGCTTGTCAACCATGCCAAGATTACAGATCGTCCGATAATTTTCAACGGCTAACGGCTATGTTGAAAAATAAATACAATTAAATACAATGCTACGGCAAGCGTGAGTTGTATATTCTAATATTGCAACTAATAGGTCAAACCGTAGAGAACAATAATTATTTGTAACCGTTCACGGAATTTTTTATCGAAAAAATTAAAAAGTAAATAGTTACAAATTAACAAATGTAGAGACGCAATGCCTTGCGTCTCTATTGTTCGATCAAAAGATCACCGACCGATAGAGACGCAAAGCATTGCGTCTCTACATTGGGTTTAGTAATTC
>JAITAZ010000636.1 GCA_031283825.1 Planctomycetaceae bacterium
CTTTCGAGATGCTTTCGCTTTATGATTTATTTCACTTATACTCGTCATTATAGGGAAACTCCTCGTAGTCTTTCGACTTCCGTTTTTGTTTTCAGGTTTAATAAAGCGTCGATTGTCGCCTTAACAACATTGGTCGGATTCGACGTTCCGTAACTTTTGGTGAGAATATCATGGATTCCGCAAGCCTCGCAAACGGCACGAATTGCAGCACCCGCAATTACTCCTGTACCCGGACTAGCCGGAACTAATACAACTCGCGCCGCGCCGAAATGTCCGATTGCCTCATGCGGTATCGTCGTACCGTCGAGCTGGACTTCTTTCAACTTACGCGAACCGTCTTTAACCGCTTTTTCTACCGCCGGAGGAACTTCATTAGCTTTACCGTAACCCCACGCTACGCGACCTTTTCCATCGCCGACTACAACCAACGCCGCAAAACTAAATCGACGACCGCCCTTCACTACCGCGGCGCAACGCTTAATCTTGACAACCTTATCAGTCAACCCAATCTGTGTTGAATCGTTTGACATAAAATTTATTGATACAATTGTTTACTGCTTTGATAAAATTACTGATAACTTCTAGCAATTTTTCTCAAATAGGAAAATATTTTTACAACTTGAAAATAACGAAATTGTAAACTGCTTTATTTCATAACTATACAGCGCAGATATTATTTTTAATCTTGCTGGATCGCGGGCGTTTTATCCGCAACAATAAGTAAAGCCTAAAGGAAAGACCTGATACGTGCAGGCGGAACGTCCGCGATACTAAAACAATCAAATTATTACAAGATAAAATTATAACTACTAAATAGTTACTTTATTTTTTCTTTGCCGTGTTTTTTCCTGCTGTAGCTTTTGCGGCGTTTTTATCTTCTTTTGTGGCTTTTGGTTTTTTACTGCCGCCGCTTTGAGCTTTTTCGTTTTTACCTGCGCCCTCTTTTGCGGCTTTTGCGTCGCCCGCAGCACCGATATCTAATCCGGCACGACGCGCGGCGTCTGCTAACGCTTTAATCCGACCATGATACTTAAAACCATGACGGTCAAACGCAACTTGTTTTATTCCAGCAGCTAACGCCTTTTTCGCAATCGACTCGCCGATTTTTTCAGCGGCGACACAATTACCGCCGTTGGAAATATCAGTCCGTATCTCTTTATCTCGCGTACTTGCCGAAACTAGCGTTTTCTCCAATTCGTCGTCAATAATTTGAGCGTAAACGTTAGCATTGCTACGAAATACGCAAAGACGAGGTCTGGATGAATAACGTTTAACAGCATTCGATACCCGAAATGCTCTGTTTATTCGTTGTCTGTTTATTTGTTTAAATTTTTTCACTTGGATACCACTTTAAATTGAAAATTGAAAAATTTTAATAATTCAAATTTTTTTAGAAATAATATTGACAGATTAAATCATAATTTGAATTATTTAGTTTTTCTTATATTAACTTAAATTTGTTTTTATTTTTTAGCCGCCGCTTTTGATTCTTTACGTCTTATGACTTCGCCGTCATATTTTATGCCTTTCCCTAGATAGGGTTCGGCTTTTCTAATATTTCTTACTTCAGCGGCGAATTGACCTACCAGTTGTTTATCAATTCCTTTTATGCTTACGTGAGTTTGGTCGAGACATTTAACTTCTAATCCAGTAGGAACTTTTTTATGTACTTCGTGAGCGAACCCTGCGCGAACTTGCAACACTCCGCCGGCTATCGCGAACAAATAACCTGTGCCGAATATTTCTAATTTTTTTTCGTAACCGGTAGTAACTCCGGTAATCATATTTTGAAACAAGGCTCTATAAAGTCCGTGCATTGCGGCGGCTAATCGCGTTGAATTTGCCCGCTCAACCGTAACTACATTTGCCGCGTTATCAAATTTCACGTTGACATTCGGACTAAATTCTTGATACAACTTGCCCAGCGGTCCTTCGACCGTCAACTTCTGACCTTCTAACGTAACTTTAACGCTTTTAGGAATAACTACTGGTTTTTTTCCAATTCTTGACATGAGGAACTACTCCTGAATTGCCGGAGATAATCTCGCGGGAATAAAATCAATTATTCAATCAATTTCAATCAATCGATTATTTATTAAAAATTTTTCTACAACTATAAACTGGCGCGTTTTTAATTTAATGATTTGAATCGGCAGAAACTATCGAACTCGACAGTTTCAACGCTTAATCAGGTTTATAACTCTACCAAACATAACAGATTACTTCGCCGCCGATATTTCTCAATTTTGCTTCGCGGTCGCTTAAAATTCCGCGATTTGTATTGAGTATTTGGATACCGAGTCCGTTTAGTACTGGTTTGAGACCTGTAGTTTGCACATAAACGCGGCGTCCGGGTTTACTGATTCTTTTAACTTTGCTGATAACTTTTTCAGCATTCGGTCCGTATTTCAGATGGATTCTGATAAGCGGAACAGGTTTAGCTTCAACAACTTCCCAGTCCCAAATGTAACCTTCGCGTTTAAATACGTCAACTATTCCTTTTTTCTCGTTTGAGACAGGAATATCGACAAACACTTTTTCGACTCTGACCGCGTTACGGATACGGGTCAATAAATCAGCAATCGGATCTGTTAACATAGTTTATTTTCAAGCAATTATGATTTTGACTTTGGTTTTTTACGCTTTGTTTTTTGGTTTATTTTACCGATTTTGTTTTAGAATTTATTTAATCCTGAAACAAAATCAGCGTCGAATTTACTACAATAAATTCTGTGCGTTTAATACAAGTTACAGCTTTTTCGGTTGACAATTAGGTTGACAAATTATTTGCTCTGTCGGCTTGCAATTTTTTGACAAATTACTCGGCGAAAAAAAACGCAACAACTTAAACTTATCACGTTTAGAATTTCGTCAAGCGTTGGTTGTCATTTTATTTTTGCGGGAAGCTATTTTTTATGAATTGCCTTGAATCGCTAAATTCATAACGCAAGCGGACTTGAAATTTACCAACTTGCTTTTTTCACTCCCGGAATTAGTCCTTGATTTGCAAGGTTTCGGAAACAAATTCGGCAGACTCCGAACTTACGGTAAACGGCGCGAGGTCTTCCGCAAATTTGGCATCTATTTTCTCTACGGGAAGAGAATTTTGGTTTCCGTTTTGCTTTATTTATTTTTGATATACTTGCCATTTTTGATGTGGGTAATTTGCCGAATTTTTAGTCGTCAAATTGACTTTTTATTAAATGCGGCAATTTTGTAAATTTGTTAACTGATTTTGCGTAACTTATAAATGATTTTTGAATTTATGCTTTTTTACGTTTTGGCGGCGCGTCGGCTCTGAATGGCATTCCGAATGCGCGTAATAATTCGCGGGATTCGTCATCGCTTATGCCGTGCGAGACAAACGTAATATTCATACCTTGACTCTTTGCGTATTTATCAGGATTTAATTCAGGGAAAACCAAAAATTCTGTTAGTCCGAGATTATAATTTCCTCGACCGTCAAAACTTTTTGGATTTAGTCCTTGAAAATCGCGAACTCGCGGCAGGACGATTGAAATTAGTCTGTCGAGAAATTCATACATTCTTGCGCCGCGTAGCGTTACCATGCAACCGATATTCATTCCTTCGCGTAATTTGAAATTAGCGATTGATTTACGCGCTTTCGTTATTACAGGTTTTTGACCAGTAACATTTGTAAGCACATCAACTGCTTCTTCCATATATTTTTTGTCGGCAATGCTGCTGCCTACGCCCATGTTCACCACAATTTTTTCTAACTTCGGCAACGACATAAGGTTGTCGCGGCTGAATTTCTTTTTGAGAACAGGTATGATTTCGTTTTTGTATTTTTCTTGTAAACGTGGTATTGACATCAATTCTCTCCCGTTACGTTTCGCGTTATTTTTTTACGCGGCGAATTTTAAACTGGCTATACTTGAATTTTCGGTTTGAGCCTTTTGTTTGCTTGTTGGAAAACAAATTTTTAAGCTCTTATATTGCCGAAATTTATAGTATGAGTCGTATATGATTTTTATTAAATTTTGATTAACTGGCTTTTGAAGTTGTTTTTTTATTTTTTGGTGGTGAAATTTGACTAATATCGCTTTGGCATTTTTTGCAGACACGATATTTTTCGCCGGATTCGCCGAATCTTACGCCGACTCGGGTAGGTTTATCGCATTTTGGGCAAATCACCTGAACATTTGACGCAGGTATAGGTGTCTCCAATTTGAGTTGACCTCCGCGCGGATTACGCCGGCTTTTGCGCACGTGCTTTTTCGCAAGTGCAACGCCTTCTAGCGTAACCTTTTCTGCTTCGTGATTTACTCCCGTTACTCGCGTTCTTTTACCGCGACTAGGTCCCGAAAGAACTACAACCAAATCATTCTTATTGACACGCATGACTTATCACCTGAAAAACGTACAAACTATTAACCTATTTTTTAACAATTACTTATAAACATTCACTTTTTTTAATTCGTAATTCAGAATGCTGAATTCGGAATTATTTTGTTTTAAGCAAACGTTGTTACTATTTAACTTAAACTACTTCGCTTGCTAAACTTATTATTTTTACAAAACCTTCTTCTCCGCGAGCTTTACCTTTACCTTTTTTCTTTCGGTCTTTATCTCTTAATTCGCGGGCGACTGCGCCGAAAACTCTTGTGCCGACAGGATTTTTGTTATTATCGATCAACACGGCGGCGTTGGAATCGAAACGGACATAACTACCGTCTTCGCGTCGAACTGCTTTTTTGGTTCGGACGATTACGGCTTTGACAACCGCGCCTTTTTTGATATTGCTACCCGGAATTACCGACTTAACCGAACAAACTATAATATCGCCCAAACCGGCGAAACGTCTGTGCGTACCGCCGAGAACTTTTATGCACATTAATTCTTTCGCGCCCGTATTATCGGCAACGTCTAATCTGGTCTGCATTTGGATCATAATTCAATCCGCCTCAAGTAAAGTAGTTTAATTTTTAACTTACTAACGCTTCAAAATTTCAACCGAAATTTTTTAAGCGTAATTTGTAAACTGATTCAATTTTGTCTGCAATTTGATTGCCGACGATTACGATTATTTTTTGTTACAATAAATCGCAATGCAATATTGATGTAATATTGCAGTAATATTTTTGTGGATTTATTTATTTTCTGATTCTGCTGCTTGCGTTTCTGCTGCGGCTGATTTAGCGGCGGCGCGAAGCGCGGCGACGTCGATTAAATTACCTTTGGTTACGATTCGTACAAGTTTCCATCGTTTTAATCTTGACAGCGGGCGGCTTTCGACAATTTCGACCGTATCGCCGACAGCGGACGAATTATCTTCGTCGTGAACGTAGCAAACAGTTCGACGTTTAACGTATTTACCGTATTTCGGATATTTCACAAGCCGCGACACTTCAACCCGTCTGGTTTTTTTCATTTTGTCGCTTGTAACTAAACCGACAACTAATCTTTTAGGCATTTAATTTCAACCTCTTTTATTCTGAATATTAAACTGTTCGCGTTTGAAATCCAAAGGACGAACTAGTTTAAAACAACGTTGTTTTATTTTTTTGGTTTTTGTATTTCAAAAAAATTCTCTTGAAAATTTACACTATTTTATTTTAGCTTGATTGCTTTAAGTTACGCATGGATTTAATTGTGAGAATTCGGGCAATCAATTTTTTATTTTTTTTCAATTCGCTAGGCGAGTCGAGACGTTCCATTCGCGCCTGTAATCTAAGCCGAAACAGCGAGTCTTTAGCGTCTTTGAGTAAAACGCCAAGTTGTTCGTCCGTCATAGATTTAAGTTCTGACGTCTTTATTGCGTTCATTTTAATTATTCCTTTATTTCGCTTTGGATATTTATCGTTACGTTAAATCGTCGTAATTATTTGGTTGTGAAATTATTTTGATATAATAACTTACGATTATATAAGCATCCGCGAGTTCACGACTTTTGTCGAAAAATTGTAAATCAACGATGGAGAGTCAACGATTGCCTACGGATCGTAAATAATATTTCACTAAACAATTACATAGTTTTCCTTTTTACGAATCTGCATTTTACGGGCATTTTGTGGGCTAGTCTGTTGAAGCATAATTTTGCGGTTTCTTCTGGAACTCCGGCGACTTCGTACATGATCGTACCGGGTTTTACGACAGCCGCCCAGTATTCTGGTTCGCCTTTTCCTTTTCCCATTCTTGTCTCTAAAGGAATAGAGGTAATGGATTTATTTGGGAAAATTCTGATGTACAATCTCCCTTCTGTTCGGAGATATTGTTGCGCGGCGATACGTCCCGCTTCGATTGTTGCGGCACTAATCCAGCCGCCTTCAAGCGTTTGCAAACCGTAATCTCCAAATTTTACATCGTTTCCTCTGGTCGCTTCACCTTTTATACGACCTCTTTGGATTTTTCGATGTTTGACTCGTTTGGGCATTCGTGCCATTTTCGACCTCGTTATATTCGCCTTGATTTATCCAAACCTGGATTCCAATATGACCTTGCGCGATTTTGGCTTCATGGAAACCGTAATCAATTTTCGCGCGTAATGTCGAAAGAGGAATCGAACCGGCAATTTGTTTTTCACAACGCGCCATTTCTGCTCCGCCTAATCGACCCGACAACTGAATTTTTATACCTTTTGCGCCGCCTTCCATCGCTTGTTCCATCGCGCGTTTCATTGTTCGACGGAATCCGACGCGCCTTACTAATTGATCTCCAATATCTTCCGCTACAAGTTGCGCAACAATATCAGGACGAAGCACTTCCTCTATCTTGAGATTAACTCTTCGACCGGTTATTTTTTGCAGGTCTTCTTGAAGTTCTTCTACTTTTCGACCGCGTTGTCCGATCATAATTCCGGGTTTGGCGGAAAAAAGCGTAACGCGAACTTCGTCGCGGGTTCGTTCAATTTCGATTTTGGATATTGCCGGATAAAGCGGTTTATCTGCTACGTCTTTACGCTTCTTGATAAAATCCCTGATCTTCTTGTCTTCAACAAGCAGCTCGGCAAAATCTTTTTTTGAAGCGTACCAACGGCTTTTCCACTCTTCCATAATGCCGGTACGAAACGCTACCGGATTTACTTTCTGACCCATGTTATCCTACTTGTTTTCTATAC
>JAITAZ010000661.1 GCA_031283825.1 Planctomycetaceae bacterium
GCGTTTAAAATTCCCCGTATTATCCGTGTTTGTTTTTTAATAAGGTAAAAATAAGGTTCGTCTTTCATCGCCTTGATAATAATTACAAAAACAAATATTCCACTGATATATTACAAAAAAACTATAACCGAATAATTACAAACAAATCTGAATTTAAAAACCGTGAAAGTTTACTCTTTTACTTGAAATTGCCCCCTCTTGAATGTGCTTTAGTGATCTTGTAGAATTCGACGCTTAATTGATTTTGAGGATTCGAGTCTGCATCGTTTAAGTCTGCATCGTTAGATTAGACGTTGGATTCGAAGTTAGATAAATTCGCGAAATCAAATCGTGCAGATTTTTTGTAACAAAAAAACAAATCAGAAAAAATTTTAACCAAAAGAGGTAAACTCTAATGACCAAGTACAACGTTTCGGATATTCGTAATATCGTTCTCTGCGGACACGGAGGATCAGGTAAAACAACTCTCGCCGACGCAATACTTAACGAAACAGGCGCTGTAAAAAAACTAGCTAACGTCGATGACGGAACAAGTATCTGCGATTTCGACGAAGAAGAGAAATTTCACAAATACACAATTGAATCAAGCGTAATCCACTTCGAACACAACGGATTACTCTTCAACTTGATCGATACACCCGGATACCCCGATTTTATCGGTCAAACTATCGGCGCTATCTGGGGAGTCGATACCGCCGCCATCGTAATAAACGCCACCGCTGGAATCGAAGTTAATACCAGACGAGTTTTCGCCGAAGCAAAAAAAGCTAGTCTCGGTCGAATTATCATACTCAATAAAATGGACGGCGAAAATGTAGATTTCAAAAAATTAATAAAACTCATACAAGACGTATTCGGGAACGAATGCGTGCCAATAAATGTCCCAATCGGTCAAGGACACGAATTCAAAGGCGTAATAAACGTACTCAATCCGCCCGAAAACTCTAACGGCACTATCGATGACCCGCAAAAATTACGCGAATCACTAATCGAAACTATCGTTACAGCAGACGAATCAGCGATGGAAAAATATCTCGACGGAACTCCGCCAACTCAAGAAGAACTCAATATTCTACTGAAAAAAGCAATACTCGACGGAACTCTAACACCAATAGTTTGCGTGTCCGGCAAAAAAAGAGACGGACTAAATGAACTACTCGACATCTTCGCAACATGCGCCCTGCCGCCAAATATGATTCAACGCAAAGCAAAAAATCAAAACGGCGAAGAACTAGAACTCAAACCAGACCCCACAGCACCACTCACAGCTCAAGTTTTCAAAACACGAATCGACCCATTCGTACAAAAATTAAATTTCATCCGTATTCATAGCGGCACAATGAAAAATGGTCAAACAGTCGCAATTTCAACAGGAAGAAAAGGCGTAAAAATCGCACAACTATTTCTAATGCAAGCAAACGAAACAAAACCTATCGAAGAAGCGTCGGCAGGTATGATTGTCGCAGTCGCTAAATTAGAGGAACTCGCAACTTGCACGTCAATAGGCGATTTTATCATGGACGATTTCCCTTTCCCAACTCCAATGGTCGGTCTAGCCGCCGCACCAAAAAGCAGAGGAGACGAAGCAAAACTATCAGGCGCATTGGCAAAAATCACGCAAGAAGATTCTACGTTTGTCTGCCAACGAAACGAACAAACAAAACAATTAGTTATTACCGGTATGAGCGAATTACATCTACAAGTTATTCGCGAAAGATTAAAACGCCGCGATAAAGTCGAACTCGATACAAAAGAGCCAAAAATCGCCTACCGCGAAACTATTCATACCAACGCCGACGGAATGTATCGACACAAAAAACAATCCGGCGGCGCTGGACAATTCGGAGAAGTTCATATCAGAATGTACCCGTTCCCAAAAGGAACAGACCCCGCAGAATTCGCCAACAACAAAACACAATTCCCCTCAATGAAAGACTTCCACTACGACCCGACAACAAACTTTATATGGATCGATTCGATTGTCGGCGGCGTGATTCCATCAAATTTTTTCCCAGCAATCGAAAAAGGATTCAAAGAAAGAATGATCAAAGGCGTTATCGCCGGTTATCAAGTGCAAGACGTTTGCGTCGAGTTGTATCATGGTAAATATCACGACGTCGATTCAAACGAACACGCATTTAAAACTGCCGGTTCAATGGCGTTCAAAGAAGTTTTCCAAAAAGCGAAACCGTCGATTTTAGAACCAATCGTAAAAATGGAAATTACCGTACCGATGACAAATGTCGGCGATGTAAATAGCGATCTGCCAAATCGACGAGGTCGCCCGCTAGGAATGGAAGACGCCGGAGGAGGAATGCAAACTATAACGGCAGAAGTCCCGCTGTCGGAAGTTATGACTTACAACCGCACACTCGCAAGTATGACCGGAGGTCAAGGAAGTTACGGGATAGAATTTTTAAGATACGACATCGTGCCGGGAAATATTCAACAACAAATTATAGCCTCCGCAGAACTCGCCGAAGAAGAAGAGTAAACATAAATAACGCATTTTTAATAAACAAAAAAGACAAAGACACAATTTTTTGTAATCGTTCATGGTTTAAAATTCGGAATTAAAAATCCGTGAACGGTTACAAAAATTTCCATAATACTATCATTTAATTTAATGACTGATAAATCTGAAAAAACATTTGTTGTAATTTTTTATTTTGTTTTAATAGCGGCGGTTGCGGTTGGTTTGATTTTATATCTTTTTTGGAATCGTTCTGTCGAGTATGCGGATCGTCATGTTGAAGGCGCGGCGATGGGAACGGTTTATTCGATTCGAATTCATGATTTTCCGAAAAACAACGATTGGGATAAATTCGCGGTTGAGATTCAGAGTCGGTTGGATCGGATTGAGCAGAGTATGTCGTTGTTTCGGTCTGATTCTGAAGTGAGTCGATTTAACGAGTCTGAATCGTTGGATTGGTTTTCTGTTTCGTCTGACTTGGCGAGAGTAGTTCAGATTTCGCTTGAGATTTCGGCGTTATCTGGCGGCGCGTTTGACATAACTTCTGCGCCGATGGTAACGATTTGGGGATTCGGCGCGGAACGCAAGCGTCGTTCAATCAATGAAATTTCGGGAGAGATTTCAAAGTTGAAAGATTTCGTCGGATATGAAAAGTTGTCGGTTCGGCTAGAACCTCCGGCGATAAAGAAGTCTGTAGCGGGATTAAAAATTGATCTTTCTGCGATTGCGAAAGGTTACGCGGTAGATGATATTGCGAGATTGTGCGATGATTCAGGTTTTAAAAATTATATGATTGAAATCGGCGGAGAAATTTGTTGTAAAGGAAATAAAGGCGATCTTAAAACTGACGCGAATGTCAAGGTTGGCGGCGTGAATGGTAAAAAATTTAACGATTGGAAAGTAGGAATTGAGTCTCCGGCAATTATTCCTCGCGGCGAGTGGGGCGGCGTTTATCAGGTTATTGCGATAGGCGATCAAGGTATGGCGACAAGCGGCGGCAACAGAAATTTTCATATTATTGAAGGCAAGTATTATTCTCATTTGATAGACCCGCGAACTGGATTTCCGAGTCAAATTATTGACGAGAATAATTTATCGGAGTCGGGCGATCTTGGTTTGGTTTCGGTGATAGACAAAAGTTGCACGCGAGCGGACGCTCTAGCGACTGCGTTTTTCATACTAGGAGAATCGGAAGGTTTAAAAATCGCGAATGAGCATAAAATCCCAGTATTATTTCTAATCCGTCAAGACAAAAAAATCCGCGAGACAGTTTCAGATTC
>JAITAZ010000019.1 GCA_031283825.1 Planctomycetaceae bacterium
GATCTGTTCGTCTGTCAATTCCAATGCTTTTATCAAACCGTCTGTCTTGATAAAAACTTCAAACCGTTCCGCTTCGCTTGGCTTATTCGCCAAAACGCTCGAAACAAATATTAGCGCAACAAAAATTACGCTAGACATCATAATAATAATTTTTTTCATTTTTAATTCTCCTTTTTAATTTTAATTTTTTTTGAAATTTATCATTCGCGATTTTGTTGAATGGACATTAAGGACATTGTTATTTGAAATCGTAGATTAACAACTCCAAATTAGTTACCGTGTGTGAGGCTAGTACGCCTCACGCACGGCTATATTGGAAATATCCCGATGGGATATTTTTAAAAATAAAAATTTTTTATACCTCATCGGAAATTTTTATACCCCATCGGGGTATCGCCAAAGTAGCCGTTGGTCTTGCGATGTAAAATTCTAAAATAAATTTCACGCTTTAATAACGCAATACCAACGGATAAAATTATCAAATTTTATTTTTACGATTTTTACGTAGTTTTCTAAGTTTACCGATCCACAAAATAATACCTGTAACCGGAAATGACGTCGCAACAAGACAAGCGAAAAAATAAACTATTTTTGACGCTGTTCCGTATATTTCGCCGTTATGCAACGGGAAAATAAGCGAAGCGATTTTTTCATTAAACGGCAATTCGTCAAATAAATCAGATTTTAAAATATCGCCTGAATATTGATCAAATTGAAATTTATCCGTTGCCGCGATGTTGCAAAATCCTGTTCCTATTCTTTGAAAAGTAACGTTTCCATCTTGCGTTTGAGGAATTGAAAGTCTTGTGATTCCTTTACGTTTTGTCATGTTATTTCCTTTGTCGAAAAAAACGTCTAGTGATAGGCGTTGTTTCGATGTTGTATTATTTTCAGATTTCAGCGGTTTTTCTAGTGCGATACGGAATGGTTTTGCGCCTATTATTTTTTCAAATGTCGCGCGATACCACGCAAATGAAATAATAGGTCCTGTCAACGCCATTACAATTACAGGAATCAAAACGTAAAAGCCGAGCGTATTATGTAGGTCAAAAAAGAATGCTTGCCAACTTTTTTTTGATCTTATTTTTAATCCGGGCAACCAATTTTTTATTACTGTAATTTTTGACGGCAACCAAAGAAAGAAACCCGAAATTACCAACGCAATAAAAATCAACGTCGCGCTTCCGACAATAATTTGACCTGTTCTAATATCGAGTAAAAGGAATCTATGCAAAAAAGTAAGCATCATAAAAAACATGTAAACTTTACTGCGTTGTTGTCCAAGTGATTCGCCCGTGTATGGATTGACAATATACGCCGTTCCAAGCATTGCGTGCGACGCGGGCATTCCGGCGGGCAATTGTCTTGTTTTATCTGATTCTTTTCTGATATTGAATATCCATGTTTTATTTAATTCTGCCGGAATTATTACGCGAACAACTTTACCGTTTTCTGTTTTTTCGATTGTTGAAATTAGTTCTTCGATACTTTTTTGTTTTGAATAAATCTGTTCGTTAATGTAGTAACGTTCACGTTCTATGAATTGTATTATTTCGGTCTTGAACGTTAAAATCGTTCCGCTAAAACAAACAACAAATAGAATTAAACCGCTTACAATGCCTAACCATAAATGTATTTTATAAGCGACAAGTCGGCATGTCGTGGGAAACCAAAAGCGTCCTAAAAAATACAATAGCGTCGGCGCAGCCAAAAATATTATCGTTACAAAAATTGTCTGAATTAAAAAAAGCATAAAAAATTATTTTCAAATAAGCGTGCGGAATACAAGTAAATGTATTCCACACGCGATTTTTTTTACGTATATTCAAAAGTCTTTCGTTGAAATCAAAATCCCGAAAAAACTTCTCCGTCGCTTATTGATGCCGCTAATCTCCACTGTCTTAAATCAATGGAATTTGTCGCCCATCGGACGCTGCCATCTGCAAATGCGGCGTTTACTCCGTTTGTATGGTAACTATTCGCGATGAAAAATCCTTGATTCATTTGCCAATATGAAGGCATTTTCGCATTGGGCGGAATAAACGCGCCAAACGTTGTATAAGCAGGTTGTATAAGCACCCAAGATAAACCGCGATTATTCTGCCAGCCAGCCGATGGAGTTGGAGATGCGCTCATGGTCGTATCAAGTCCGCCGAGATTGCCGGCAGCTAAACCGTTTTGCGCGGTTGTTTCCATATTCACGACTGATCCCATTGGCGGTTGTCCATACATTAAAACGCGGTACAAATTTGAGCTAATACAACTATCGTAAGTTACGCCGGTAGTTACTTGGTCAATACCGACGCACGCTTCGGATAATGCCATCGTGTTTGACGTTCCATCTTGAATTGCTTCAAAATTGTAACAAGACGAATGATAGAATAAACCATTTGATCTAGTTACTGTAGTTGACGGTTCGCTAATTCTGGCGTAATCGCTTCCGGTACAAACCATGTAATTACAAGTTCCGCCAACTAACGCTTCGCCGCCATCGGCTATTGTAGTTCCTTCGTCTCTTGAATAAGTAGTTCTACGTTTTTTTGGTGCTGGATCGCTCGGACAGTGTAAAACCGGCAAAGTTGATTCCGCCGCTTCGACAACATGCGACATAAACCAATCCATTCCTGTCATTGGATTTGTTCCATTAAACATATCTTGAGTCAAATCTAGTCGTTCAAAGATGTGCGATTGTTCCATGTACGGTGTCAAACGAATCTGTACAGAGTAACCATTCTTTGATCTTGCGCCTAAACCTGGTAAGGCGTCGTAAGCTGAATGGTAGTTGTGCAAGGCGATTCCGAATTGTCGGAGATTGCTTGAACATGACATTCTTCTTGCGGCTTCTCGAGCGGCTTGGACTGCTGGTAGTAGTAATGCAATCAATATTCCTAT
>JAITAZ010000653.1 GCA_031283825.1 Planctomycetaceae bacterium
AACCGTTCACGGAAATTTTTATAAATTAAAACATGAATAGTTACAAATTAACAAATGTAGAGACACAATGCCTTGCGTCTCTTGTTGGTTTGACCTAAATTCGATCAAGGTAGGCGACCTTTCGCCGAAAGGTCGCGTTGCCGAAGGCAACGATAAAATGGAGTCGACAATAATTAAAATCATTTCAGATTTACCTAATTTTAGAAGGAACGCGGGCGTCCCGCCTGCATGACAAACGCCTAAATATGCGGTCGAGACGACCGCGATCCTAATAAAAATAAATTTCACATGAGGTAGGCGACCTTTCGCCGAAAGGTCGCCTACCAGAGTCGGCGGTTGCCTACATGAGTCGGCGGTTGCCTACATGATCTGGGATAGCAAGCGCTTAACATGAGACTAATTTAAAATCTAGGATTGAAGACTCAAGAGATAAAACAAATTTTCCACTAATATATTACCTTTAAAATAAATTCTACATTTTAGAAATTCTCTAAAATTCTAATGAACGAATTATTAGTAAAATCAGACAACATAAAAAACTATTCGCTAGACTCGTCTCGAGCTTATTGCAGACGAAAAACTTGGGGACATTACGAAAATTTTAGCGTTGCAAGTTTTTTGTTTCCTCGCGAATTGCGATCTCCGATTGAAACCGTTTACGCTTATTGCAGATTCTCCGACGATCTAGGCGATGAGAATGACGGCTCAAAAATCCAACGCGAATTGGCAATCAAGAAATTAAATCAATGGGAACACGAACTCAATCTGACTTTCGACTACGCAATCTCGATAAGGAATCAACAAAATATTTTTCCAGATACGCCGCCCGTTACTCATCCGATTTTTATTTCTCTAATCGACGTGATTCATAAATTTAATCTGCCGAAAGAACCGTTTGCGAATCTGCTTATCGCTTTCAAACAAGATCAAATAAAACAAGAATATCAAACGTTAGAAGAATTACTCGACTACTGCAAAAACTCCGCCGATCCTGTTGGTCGAATTGTTTTACATTTGGCTTTCGCCGCCGATAAACAAAAAAATGATGAAATTACAATCGATCAGAAATTAATTAATTGGTCAGATTCAATTTGCACCGGCTTACAGCTTGCAAATTTTTGGCAAGATATAAAACGAGATTTATCAATCGGACGTTGCTATATCCCGAAAAATATCGCGTCAAGATATGGAGTTGATCTCGAAAACTTAAATTGGAATCAAGAGTTTCGCTCAATGATGACCGAACTAGTCGAAGACGCTCGACAAAGAATAATAAACGGAATCCCGTTGTTAAATGAAATACCCGATTCAATCAAGTTTAATATTTCTATAATTATTCGCGGCGGGTTAGCAATTCTCGACGCAATTAAAAAAATAAATTACAACGTCTTAAAAAAGCGTCCTGTAGTATCTGGTCTAAAAAAATTAAATATCGCTCTAGCGGCTTTGCTAAAGAGAAAAATTAGGTAAATAGATTTTGTAATATTTCGGCGGAAAAAATTTTTGTAACGTTAAATATTTTGTAACCGTTCACGGGTTTAAACGCGGATAATATGGGGATTTTTAAAAACTGTGAATGGTTATGCGAAATTTTTTAATTTTCTTTAGAACGAATCTGGTACTTCTGGTTCTTCGTTGATTGTGTTGTATTTGGCTGTTTGATTTGTTGATGTCCATTGAGTTGTGGGCGATTCTAATCGGTTGTTGGATGCGTTGCCGGAATAGACGGCGAAATCATTGTATTCCTCGACTGTATGATATGTTGGGTCTTCAAATCTTGTAAATTCTCCGATCCATTGCAAGACGGTGTCGTCGATTCTTCCGTTTCTTTGTTTTGCTACGATTATGTCTGCTTTGCCTAATAGACCTTTTTGAATTGCGTCTTCTTGACTCATATATCTGTCTTCTCGATGGATAAAAACAACTACGTCGGCGTCTTGTTCGATTGCGCCTGATTCGCGTAAATGTGATAATTTCGGGCGATTATCTTTTGTCATTTCTGCCTGTCGATTTAACTGAGCTAAGCAAACTATTGGAATTTTTAATTCTCTTGCCAAGCCTTTCAACCGTCTAGCAATTTTCGAGACTTGTTCTTGACGCGGTTCCATTGAATTTTCTGGTTCGATCAATCCGATATAATCGATTACTAATAGTCGTAAGTCCATCTGACGTTTAAGTCGTCTTGCGACTGCCGCGATTTCTGAAATTGTTCTGCTTGGCGTTTCGTCGATATAGATTGGCGAAGTTGACAGCTCGTTTGTTGCCGTTTGAAATTTTTCGTGATCTTCTTGTAACATCCGATTTTTCCGTATTTTCTCTCCGTCGATTCTTCCTCTTGAACAAATCATTCGCAAGGTCAATTCGAACGCTGACATTTCCAAACTCACCATTAGGACTGGCAATTTTTGGTCTATTGCAACGTGTTCGGCGATATTTGTAGCTAGAGCTGTTTTGCCCATTGACGGACGTGCCGCGATTATTATTAATTCGTTAGAGTGCAAGCCTTCAAGGATTTCATCTAGGCGAGGAAAACCTGTTTTAATGCCGTCAACTACGCCGCGCATTTTGCTGTCGATATAATCGCGAACTGAATCCAGTGCTGTTTTGATATCGACTATCATGTTCATTGTCTGGGATTCGCATAATTCGAAAACTTGTTGTGATGATTTATTTAATAGGTCTTTGGAGATAGCGTCGGGTGAATATGCCTCTTGTGTAATTGACGAGGTGATGTGAATCAACTGACGTAACAATGATTTCTCGCGAACAATTGCCGCGTAATAAACTGCGTGAAACGTAACGTGAACTGATTGCATTAATTCTGCGAGATAAGCCATTCCGCCGACTGCTTCGAGTTCTTCGCTTTTGGACATCTGGTCGGCGAGAAGAGTGATATCGATTCCGCCGCCGTCGTTGCGGAGGTCGATTATATTTTTGAAGATGCGGCGATTAGCGTCTGAATAAAAATCCGTATCGTGTAATCGTGATATCACGTCGTCGCAGAGCATGGGGTTGAGTAAGAGAGCGCCGATTACAGCTCGTTCTGCCTCGAGATTATGAGGAGGCGCATGATCAAACGCCGCCAAATTAACCGGCTCTGATTTCTTACTAGATTTACGACGTTTAATCGGTTCTGATTCTGATGTCATGAAATTGAATTGAGTTGAGTTGGGCAATTTCCGCAAGAAGTTTTTTACTATAAAAAATTAACATAGATTTGTCAAGTAAGCAAAAAAGTTGTTGAGAAAGCTCGTCTTTAAAAAACATATTATTTTTGAGGGGGTGAGATAAAACTGAAAAAAAATCTCTCTCTTTTAAAAAGGCTTTTGTTTTCTGTTGAGTCATTAATCATGGTTTTTAAATTAGTGCGTCCCCAGCGTCCCCTTTGTCCCCAATGTCCCCTAAGTCCCCCCAAAAAATAATATGGTTTTTAAACCGTTCACGCACAATAGAAAAATTTTCTAATCCCTGAAAGGGCGAGTGAAAATACTTTTTTCACGTAAACAATTACAAAAATACCCCAATTCCGAATTGTAAAACCGTGAACTGTTATAAAAAAATAACTATTCAATTATTTCGCTGCTATATTAAAAAAAATATTTTCGTTTAAATTATGAATCTTGCTTTGATATATTCTCTACCCTACTTGAATTAAAACTTATCCTTGCCTACAATGACTTGTGATTTTGACGATGGGAAATTTTTATGTATTTATAATTTGTGTTTTATTTCTTTGTTTTCTATTTTTTGTTTTGCTATTAAGGTGAAAAGGGTTTGACGATGCGTCGTAGTTTAGCGATAGTTGGCGGTGGATTAGCTGGGATAGCGGCGGCGGAAGCGGCGGTTCGGCGTGGGTTTAAGGTTGATTTGTTTGAGTGGTCGCGAGTTCTTGGCGGTAGAGCGGCGTCGATTTTTGATCCCGTTTCGGGATGTTGGCTTGACAATGGGCAACATCTGACACTAGGTTGTTGTAGTGAATTTATTGCGTTAAACCAAAGACTTGGCGTGAGCAATTTTTTTGAAAAAAAAGATTCTATACCTTTTGCTCAGGTTGGCGGCAAGCGGTGGACGATTTCGCCGTTATCTTTGTTGCCGGCGAGTTGGCAATTATTGCCGTCGTTTTTGAGAATACCTTTGTTGACATTTAGGCAGCGTCTTTCGACTGCTTTTGCGTTACGAAAATTAGGCAGAGTTAATTATTCGCCTAATTGGAAGGAAAACGCCAGATTGGGTTACAATTCTGATTTTTTATTTTCAAAATGGCTTAAGGATGAAAAAATTTCGTCTCAATGTATTGAAAATTTTTGGGAGCCGTTGATATTGAGTTCTCTTTGCGATGCGGTTGAGAATGTAGCGTTTGACGCGGTGCAGAAAGTTGTCCGCGATGGTTTCTTGGCGGGCAGAAAAGGGATGACGGTTTACATTCCGAAAAAACCGTTGAGGGCAATTTATCATGACGAGGTTTTAGAAAAATTAAAATCGATGGGCGTAAACGTTCATTTCTTATCGCGAGTTACGGCGTTAAGGTGGGAATTGTTGCCTGAACAAAATAGTAGTGCAATTAAAATTACAACCGACAAAAATTCAACAATGACCGCGAATGAAATTTCTGACGACTCTATTAACTCTTCCGATTCGAACAACGCCGACAATTCTAACAATTCTAATAATGATGCTGAAGAGTCTGACTATTTAAATAATCCGAATGACGATAAAGAAGATAATAATGAAAATATTGATAATCTTCCTAATATTTATTGTAACAAAAATTCTGATGAAAATTCTGACGCTAGCTCTGCTGATGTTAATAATGAAAATATTGAAAATGTTGACGGGATTGAAGAGATTGGCGAGGTTGAAAAGGTTGTCTCTGTTGAGGGCGTTGAGGTAGAAAAAGTCGAGGTAGAAAATGCGGATCAAAATTTTGATTTGGAGTTGGAGAGTGAATCTTGTAGTGGTGTTGGGGTTGACATTAATTTTCGGTTGAAGGAGTTGGGTGGTAGTTCTCCGGTTGTTACGGGTTTGGAGTTTTCGGGCGGCGAGGTTCGTTCATTTGATCGTTATATTTTAGCGGTTCCTGCGTTTCGAGCGCGTGAGATATTGGATGCGTCGGAGCTTGAATCTTTTTCGGACGGGTTGGGTTTAGCTGGATTTGAGCCTGGTGCGATAACGTCGGTTCATCTTTGGTTGAATCGTCGTCTTTTATCGTGTGGTGAGTTGCATACGGCTTTAGTTGGCGGAGTGGGTCAATTTTTATTTTGTCCTCAGGTTGAGGGTTCTAAGGTTGGCGGTTTTTATCATGTGGTATTGATTAGTGCGTCTCATCGGATTTTATCGGAGTTGGAGTTGGCGTCTGTTGGTTCATTGGGTTTGGTTGGGCGGGTGATGCGGCAATTGGAGTTGACGTTTAATCGAGGTAAAGATTCGTTGGAGTTATTTCATTATCGAGTAACGACGTATTTTGATGCGGTATTTTCTCCTCATCCGTTAGTGTATTCTTGTCGTCCGTTTCAGGATACGTCGTTTATAAATTTCGCGTTAGCTGGCGACTGGACTCAAACTGGCTGGCCTTCAACGTTAGAAGGCGCAGTAAGAAGCGGATTACTCGCCGTAGATTCAATAGATTTCGACTCAGAACAAACGTTTTCATGGTAATTTCTTGGCAACTTCTAAAAACTCGATTTTTCAAAAATTCGCGTCCCGTTAGGGACGCAATTCTTGGAGAGATGACCGTAAACGGCTATGCGGTAGTGTGTCCCCAGTGTCCCCCCTAAAAAAATAATATGGTTTTTTAAAAAGCCAAAGCTAATTTTTGGGGGGACGTGGGGGACTTGGGGGACACTGGGGACGCTGGGGACATTGGGGACGTTCTTGTTTGAAATCAGTGATTAATGACTCATGTTACGCACTTACTACCCCCGATCAGTTAGGCGACCGCTGACTCAGTTAGGCGACCGCCGACTCAGGTAGGCGACCTTTCGCCGAAAGGTCGCGTTGCCGAAGGCAACGATAAAATGGATTCGACAATAATTAAAATCAATTCAGATTTACCGTCGGCTAACGCTGACGCGACCTTTCGGCGAAAGGTTGCGAACCTACGGTCGCCTACCGGATCTGGGGTTACTATACTTTGAGCAGTAACAAATGTTTCTTTTTTTGGGGGACTTAGGGGACGCTGGAGACATTGGGGACACTGGGGACGCTTTATTTTAAATCTACTTGAAAAGACTCTAGAACGACATCTTTTGAGTCTTTAATTTTCGATTTCAAACAACAATGTCCCTCACGTCTCTAACGTCCCTTTTGTCTCTTTTGTCCTTTCTGTCTCTTGAAAAACTTTGGCTGAATGGTTGCCCTTTTTCTAAAATTGATTCAATAGACAAATAAATAACAAATGATAAAATTACCGCCAACTTTATCGCAAATTCACGGTTAATTTTGAAGTTTTGTGAATATTTTTAACTACGCAACCGATTAGTTGCTATTCGGCATCTTTAAAATTTCAACTAGAATTTTCGACAAAAAAGACTCTAAATCGTCAAAAACGTTTCAGAGTCAAACTTAAACCTTAAACCCCAAATTTCAGGAGTACAAAATAATGTACAAAAAAATATTTGAACTACGCGGACTCGGCAAATCACTTTTGCTACTGCCGCTCTTGATGATTACTTTCCAACTTTTCACATCAGTCAACCTTTTCACATCAGATAACCTTTTCGCATCAGATAACCTTTTCGCATCAGATAACGGATTGGTCGGAATATGGTCATTCGATTCAGACTCTGA
>JAITAZ010000093.1 GCA_031283825.1 Planctomycetaceae bacterium
GTGTGGGGTGTCTTTGGCTACTGAGGTTTTTTAAACAATAGTTAAGAAAATTAGGTTGAAAATGAGGTTGGTTGTACAATATTCATACGTGTTAAAAATATTCCACTGATATATTACAATTTATTAAAGTAGAAAATTATGGATTTAAATCAAAATTTAATTTAATTTAATTTTTAAAAAATATTCTCTCTGTGAACTCTGTGTTCTCTGTGGTTAATAAAAAAACGAGTTTTTAGAAGTTCCCTTTAGAGAATTGCGGTTATTGCGGGGTTTGTAAAAATTTTATGTCGTCGATTTGGAGTTTGTCTTCGGGTTTTATTTTAAAGTGAAATTCAATCCAATCTATAGTTTCAAATTGCGGGCGATCTGAAATTGTTCTGGGCCATTCCGGCGAATCGTCAAGCGGAACTTCATATAAATACCAATTCCCATACCTCCTCTTTGACCACCAATCGCTAATTGATTTCGACGGTTGATATTCAAAATACGCCGAACCGCGACCAAGTCTGATTTTCAGATTGTCAAGCGGCAACGACGAACTCGAAGAATACTCAAACACAAAAAATCTAAGCAAACGACGGTTCGTTAAATCCCATGTCGAATCCGACGGCGCAAGTATTTCAATCACTCCCGCCTGCACGTCAGAACCGGCTTTCAACGTACAAACAACCATCTTACCGCCAATAAATCTGTTTTGCTTTTCAACTTCGATATTATGTCCGCCCCTAAAAATTACGCAATCTTGTTCCGTCAAATCAACCTCGTCTTCAAGCGCAATTCTACGCGATTCTTCAACCGCAATCGCATTATGACTACGATCAAATTTGATAATAAACATCGTCAACATAGTTATCAAAATAATCACAAGCGGAATCGTAATCGCCGCTATCCAATGACGTCCTAACCATCGAAAGAATTTTTGAATCGGCGTTATCCGCATTGCCTTCACCGGAATATTATCTAACCAACGACATAAATCTTCGTCCATTTCTTTTGTCGTTTGGTATCTATCTTTGGGGTCTTTCGCCATCGCCTTCATGCAAATTGCCTCAAGTCCGGCAGGAACGTTTAACTTAATTTCAGACGGCTTAATCGGAGACGCTGCACGAACTTTCGCTAGAACTTCTCTAGTTGAACGTCCAGAAAATGCAGTTTGTCCGGCAAGCAAATAGTATAGAATCGTACCAAGACTATATATATCCGAATGCGTTCCTACCACGCTATCCTCCGGCGACGCTTGCTCCGGCGACATAAACGCCGGAGTGCCAACAATCGCGCCAACCATCGTTAATTCCGTTCGCGCATCGCTTGTCATTTTTGTAATTGCGGAGTTATAGTCGTCTTCGATGTCGTCTTGTTGTTGGTGCAGAGGTTTTGCCAAGCCCCAATCCATTACTAGCGTTTCGCCATGTTCGCCTAACATGATATTTGCCGGTTTAAGATCGCGATGAATTACGCCGCGTTCATGGGCAAATCCAATAGTTTTACAGATAGAAACCAATCGCCGAATTAAATTTTTCAGCTCTTGTTTGGACGGATTACGATGATATTCTTTAATTGCGTCTTGATATGTTTTGCCTTTGATTAATTTCATCGTGTAGTACGGCAAGCCGTCTTTATCAAGCCCCAGCCAATGAATCGGCACGATTCCCGGATGCTCTAATTGTGCGGTAATTTCAGCTTCGCCAACAAATCGACGCACAATTGAAATGTCGTCGATTACTTCTTTATGCAGCTCTTTTAGGGCAACGTCTCTTTTGAGATGTCTATCGTATGCGATCATAATTCGTCCCATTCCGCCGCGTTGATGTTGTCGGATAATTCGATGAACTCCGTAACTGTTGTCGTTTGAGTCAGCGGAATCAGATTTATCTCCGCCGGATTTATTTATAGTTCCCATGACCCGTTTGGTCAGGTCAAGATTTATAGTCGAGCCGAATCGTCCTGCGTCTGATAAACCGGCGCTTTTGCTTGAGAATCCGCTGCCGGCGTTGAATGCAAGAGGAATGTCGGAAGCAACTTTATTTTCGCTATGAGACGCAAATATTGTTTCTTCGTTGTTAATGCCGCCGCCAACAGCAGTGCGTGGCGTCTTGACCGGAGGCGTTTTAGATTGACTATCGTTTGCTACTTCAATTTGTTCGTTTGATTTGATTTCTTTACTAGAAAGTAATTGTTTCCAATCTGCTTTTTTATTTGTTCCGTAACCGCCGATAGCTTCGTTGAGAACTATCGTAGATTTTTTAGCGTTAGGATTGACAGAAAAGTCGTCGGAGTATTTAGAGTCAATTTTGTTATTTGAGACATTGGCGGTGCTAGAGTCATTGGCGGTTTGAGGTAAATTTTTTGAGTCTAAATTTTGCGAAGTTGCAGAATCAGAGGAGTTATATTTTCCGAGTGCTTTATTGTCGATTTCGGTTGGATTATTATCTACGGCAATAGTTGCGTTTGAGTTGGAATTTGAATTTGAGTTTGGCGAAACATCTTGGTCGGCGGTTTGGGATTGATTTTTTTCTGTTTCTAAACCTGCTTGTTCGGAGTTTGAATATTCTGCTGATGGGTGTTCTGAATTGTTGGCGTTGATGCTTGGCGTTTTGTAGATTGAGGACGGTTGATCAGCATGATGATCGCCGGACTGATAAGAGGATGCAGGTTCGGAACGATTAGCGAATTGCGATCCGGAGATTGTTTCGATAATACGACCGCAACGGTCGCATCTTACGACTGTGCCGACTTGCGATTCACCAATTGTCATAAAGTTACCGCATTGACAAACTCTGTGTTGTGCCATAGGAAAGAAAATTTGATTGAGGTTTTAAACTGATCGCGTTTGAATTTCGATTAGAGCCGCCTGCTTATCTGTCGGAAAGCAAGTTTTTATGCTCTTACGTAGCCGAATTTCATGACGCGAGTTGTAATTGTCTATTTAAATTTTTGGAATCGTTATTATGAAAGAGAAAAAGTCATACGTCTTGAAAGCGTAGCGTTTGTTAGCCAGCCGCAACGCAACGGGCTATAATTTCGCTGTCTATTATAAGCGTAGGATTGTTTTCTTTTGTACGAAAGGATTGGTTATCAAATTTAAATTTAAATAGACCGTTACTACAAGTTGTATAAAAAACTGACACTATAGTTTTCAGTTTAGCGTCGATTAATTATCTATTAATTATTTACTGTAAATCATGCAACAAAGCCTTGTGGTTGTCGATTCAAATGAGCTGACGGCGTATTGTATATTGTAATTTTAAATTTAACGCCGCTGTCTGAAGTCAAATTGCGGAGATCGTAATATAGCGTAATGTATTCGTCAAGAGGATCGCGAATAAATCTGTAAATCTATTATGCAACTCGTAAAATGAAATTCGTCTATTCAAAAGCTATTCGTCTATTCATTTATTCGTTTATTCATTAAAAAGCCTGATTTACGACAGACAAGGGGTTATAACCGAAATTTAAAGTGCGAAAAATTTAATACAACTAAACAAGAAAAATTAACCTCTTTTCATAGCGATAATTCCGCTTCGGACTAATTCTATATTTCCGACGTTTTTCATAGCTTGAATGAATCCTTCTAATTTTGATTCATTGCCGGACAATTCGATCATCATGCTTGTTTGAGCGACATCAACGACTTTTGCTCTGAAAATTTCGACGATTTGTAGAATTTTCGCTCTTTCGTCCGGCGACGCGTTAACTCTTATTAGTAATAAATCTCTTTCGACTAATTTATCGTCGGTGATATCTTCTGCGTTAATTACGGTAACGATTTTTTGTAGTTGGTTAATGACTTGGTCTCGAACTTTTGTATCTCCGACGACGACGAATGTCATGTGCGAGAGTTGTGGATTTTCCGTTTCGCCGACGGCGAGGCTATCGATATTGTAGCCGCGTGAAGCGAGCATTCCTGCAATGTGGGACAAAACTCCCGGAACGTTGTGAACTAATGTTGAAATAACGTGTCTCATAAAGTTAATGACAATAAGGTTAAAAGTTGATTGACATATTTAACGCGGCTGTTGACAAGTAGGAATCGCGTTGAATTTATCAGCAGCTTGTACTATGAATTTCGGCAACAATGCTAGGAGCGTGAAAGCCGACTTTACAAAGTTAAACAGGCGGCTCTAACCGAAAATTCAAACGTGAACAGTTTAAATAAAATAAAAAGCAAGCGTTTCAAAAGATCGATTTGGTAACGCATTCTATCGGTAGATTAACATTTGTCAACCAGATTTATTTTTGCCGGAATTATCGAATTATCTCAATGCCGAACTAAAAAATAGGACATTACATTTTCATTACAATCCGACGATAGTAATATTTTTTCCGTTTATGATTTCTTTTTTCATGTAGATTTTGTCGTCCCAATCAGCAGTAGAATTACGATCAAAAATTGCAAGCCAACCTTCCGTACAACCGCAAATGTCCATATAACGAGCAGTCTGTTCGAGACCTTCTTCTAAATATTTTTTTCCATGATTAATTTTAAGCTCTATCTGATACTTCTTATTTTGATAGTTCAAGCAAAGGTCAAGACGACCTGTTCCTAAAGCCATCTCGCGAGTAATTGTTCCGCCGCCGTTGATTACGCGCTGCAAAAATGCCATCAATACTAAATGAGGAGC
>JAITAZ010000110.1 GCA_031283825.1 Planctomycetaceae bacterium
TCTTGAGATCCGAAGACAGAAAATATATTCAAGACGCTTTAGAAACGAAAGAGAAAAAATAAAATTAAAATCGTTGTAATATATCAGTGGAATATTTTTAACACGTATGAATATTGGACAACCAACCTCATTTTCAACCTAATTTTTCCGAACAAAACAACCTCAGTAGCCAATGATACTCTCCACATAAACCTCATTACCTCATTAAAAACGTAAACGAATAATAATGAGGTAATGAGGTTGGTTTTGGTGGGATTCCTTGCTACTGAGGTTTTAAACAATAGTAAGAAAAATTAGGTTTTAAATGAGGTTTGCGGAAACTGTTAAAATACGTTTGGGAAAATTCTACTGATATATTACTGTCAATATTGTTTGTTAATATTTGTAACGAATATTCGTGATAATATTTTTTCCGCTGCCCTTTCAGGGCGTAGGATTTTTTCTCTTGCGTGTGAACAATTACCGTTTTTGAATGGCTAAACCAACAGTAGAGACGCAATGCTTTGCGTCTCTATCGGCGAGCTTTTGATCGAACAGAGACGTAAGGCATTGCGTCTCTACATTTGTTAATTTGTAATATTCACGTTTTAATTTTTTCGATAAAAAATTCCGTGAACGATTACTAAAATTTTACCATTGGAGAAAATAAAATGGCTTGTAGATTATTTTGTTTTGCGTTGTTTGTTTCTTTTTTTATTTGTAATTATTCTCCATTGTACGGACAGAAAAAAGCCGTTGAGAATAAGTCTCAATCTCCAACTTATAGAGCGTCGAAATTGAAAGGTATCGACGCTCGATTTATCGTTTCAATAATTCCCGACGGCAAGAACGGCGCATGGATCGGCACTGAAGACGACGGGGTTTTTCACTACCAAAAAGATAAAGAACCGACTCAATTTCATTCGCGACTTCATCGTATTGTCGATAACAACGCTTACGCTCTCGCAACCGATAAATTAGGTCGACTCTGGATCGGACATTGGAACGAAGGAATCAGCATTTTTTGTAACAATAAATTTAAGTCCTACGACATTGTCGATGGTCCAATCGGCGACCGGATTTTCGATATTGAAATCTGCCCGACCGACGGCGACGTCTGGATGGCAACCTCCGCCGGAATCACACGTTACAAAATCGAAAAAGATACTTGGGAACATCTCACCCGCGCCGACGGTTTACTCGAAGACCAAATCGAATCTATCGCTTTCAAAAACGACGGAACTTTGATCGCCGGAACTCAATGTTACGGAATCGCTATCTTTAATCGTAACAAAAAAGGCGAATATAAACACGCGCGAAATATTTTATCGCCCAATCGATTCGGAATTGGTAATCGTAGTTCAGTTCCTCTTGTTCCTGTCGGCGCGGGTTTGCCGTCGAATCAAATCAACGATATTATCGTAACAAAAAATTCGCCCGACGGCAAAGAATATATCTGGATCGCAACTTCTTCTGGACTCGTTAAATCCAATAGCGATTTTTCAAAAATTGGATTTTGGCGCGGCAGAAATTACGCCGATAAAATACGCGGTCTCTACGGCGGCGCTCCAAAAGATTTCAAACAAGCTCCGCCCGAAACAATAAATATACTTCCGCCCGAAGATTACATTACCACTCTCGCCGAAGATTCAAACGGAAATATAATCTACGGAACGCGAATAAACGGACTAGTCATTTTCAATCCGCAAACTTACGAACGGATTTTTTGTAACGTTAAATCCGCAAACTTGCCCGACAATTACATAAAAAAAATTTGTCCGCTATCCGACGAACAATTTCTAATCGGCTCCTACGGCGGCGGAGTCGTTTGCTTGCAAAAAATCGACGTAACAATTTCTGTTACAAAAAATGAAAATGAATCCGAACCCGATAAAACCGATACGTCAAATGGCGAAAATATCGAAAATGTCGTCAACTCGAATATCGCCAATTTCGCTGAAAAATCAACTCCATTTCCATCTCCGCAAAACGCTATTTCAATCGACGAACTCTATAAATTGCCGTCGTCTCTATCTTTCAAAACGAAAAAATTGCCGACAACTTACGCCAAATATTGGATAGACGACAGAAAAACAAACGGCGATTGGTTTGGCAGAATTTCAAACGAATGGGGAATTCTTTGTGCGATGTCTGCGCCGCTTGACAGGTACGTTTATCATAGCCGCGATTTCTACGATGTAACCGGATTTATCGGAACAAATCGCGACGCAAACGACGACCTGCGACGATGGGTTTACAAAATTAAAACCGAAGATTTACGCGCGCTTTACGATCCGCTCAACGGTTACAGACGTTTTTCCGAATGGGACGATCACGGCGAGGCTTATTCGTGGTCAAAAGATGGTCCCGACCTTTGGTACGTTTTGGAAATTAAACACGCCGGAACTTTTCGACTCGGAATGTACTTTGTAAATATGGACGGACACGATAACAATAATCGTTTTAGAGATTACATAATTGAAATTTATCCATCGGAAAAAGGTTGTAGCGCGATTGATTCTGACCGTGCGATTTTAGGAAAATATGCAGAGTCGCAAGTCTCAACAGTCGAGCCGCTTGCAAGAACTCGCGTGAAAGATTTCTGGCGCGGAACTTACAAACAATTTGTTGTTAAAGGTCCGGCGAAATATCTTGTTAAAATTGATCGCAATTATAGTTTCAATACGATTATGTCAGGAATTTTCGTACAACAATTACAAGGTAAACCAACCGACGATACGAAATTCGGCATACCAAAATTACACGCTAATTATTATCCGCCGGAATTTCCAAAATATTTTGAAGACGCTGAAAGTAGAGAAATGTTAGAACTGTGGAACGATCTAGATCAAAAATTTACAGTCGAAGATACAATCGATTTACAGTGGAAATATCGTGTTGCGGTTTATGTCGCCGCTACTCGTGCAGCTCAACAAAGTGAAGCGTCGGAGGATATAAAAGAACTCGCAAAATGTTTCAAATGGAGACTAAATCAATGGGATGACGAACAACGCTCAAAGT
>JAITAZ010000130.1 GCA_031283825.1 Planctomycetaceae bacterium
GAACAGCAGGAAAGGGGAAACTTGTATCGACTTCAACTAACAAGGTTATAAGTCAGATAAAAGGTATTTTTAATTTTGCCGTTGATTGTGAAATTTTGAAAAAGTCGCCGTTTTCTAAAGTCAAAGGCGGTCCGACAAGCAATCCAGAGCGTCAATATTATATTAGTTATGATGAGATTGAAAAAGCAATTGCAAAAGTGAATAGAAAAAATATTGAATTAGGCTGTATATTAGCGTTTGCCCGTTATGCCGGTTTGCGGATTCCGTCGGAGATTAGAGATTTGAAGTTTTCAAGTTTTGAGTTTAAGGAAAATAAATTTGGTCAAGAGGGAATTTTTAATGTTCCTATTTCTGGCAAAACGGGGCATCGTCGCGTTCCTTTTTTTTCGGAGTTACGCCCTTATTTTTTAGCGTTATACAATGCTCGTCAATCTGATCAAGAGTTTGTTTTTGTTAAATATCGTACTTGTCGCAATGTCGGAACAGTGGCTAAAAAGTTAATGAGAAAAAACGGATTAAAAATTTGGGAAAAGTTTTTTGTTAATTTACGTTCTAGTTGTATTACAGACAAAGAGCGACTAGGTTGGACAAAATCGATGATGAATGCAGTTTTTGGTAATTCAGAACGAATCCGAATGAATCATTATGTTCAACCGATGTCGGATGGCGAATATGCGAATCTTGGTATAAGCGATATAAAACCAGTGGAAGGTCAAAAGATTTTACAAAAGATTTTACAAAAGATTTTACAAATTAGTCCGGGCATGTATTCAAATTTATCATTGAGTAATGCTGATGAGATTTTAGAGTTTGAAACTCAAAAGCGCGACGCGCTTCAAGACGTGATAATGAATAGCGGTAATGTGCAGTTAAATGATGTTTCGTTAAACTATGTATTAGAAAACAGTAAGGATAAGATAAATGAACAATTGACAGATATTGAACATGTAGGACGCAGTATAAGACATATTAAAAATTTACTGTCTCTTTTTGAAAATGATATTTGTAAAATTTCTGACGAGATAAGAAATACCGTAAATATCGGAGAGGACAGGATTTGAACCTGCGGAGCCCGTTAAGACTCACGGGTTTAGCAAACCCGCGCAATAGACCACTCTGCCACCTCTCCTTTTTTATAAAATTCAATTAAAACGCAAAATATTAACTAATCTAAACCAAAATCAATGACTTCAAGCTAGACTCATATTTTTAACGTCAATCAAATATCTCTTTTTCTCAAATCATATCATTGGAAAATTCCTCAATCTCTCAACGAACCTCCAACGTCAAAACAAAATCTTATCACGATAATTTTACTTGACAAGGGAGAGGGGAAATGAGGACGCAATAAAAGAAATTCGTAACCGTTCACGGTACAGAAAAATAATATGGTTTTTAAACCAAAGATAATTTTTGGGGGGACTTAGGGGACATTGGGGACGCTGGGGACACTGGGGACGTTCTTGTTTGAAATCTGGGATTGATGACTCGGCGGGGGACAAAATTTAAAGAAAAAATTTCTCTTTGTTAAAAGCTGTTGTTTCTGTTGAGTCGTTAATCTTGGTTTTTAAATTAGCGTGTCCCCTTTGTCCCCAGCGTCCCCAATGTCACCAATGTCCCCCCAAAAAATAATATGGTTTTTTAAAAAAACTCGTGAACGGTTACAGAAATTCAATATTCGAATTAGTTTCATTTATACTTTGAGCGGTAACAAATGGTTGTTGTTTTTCTGTAGAAAATAATAACAGTAGATTAAAATTTATTTTTGACAAAAATTATCAATAAAATTTGAATTTTTAGAGATTCCCAATTTAGTCGCAGTTTTTTTAAAGGGACTGAGAGGACGTTTGGGTTGAAAATCTGTTTGAAACAACTCAAAAAATATCGCTCTTGATGCTTTTCAAATAAATTTTAAAACAAAATGTCCCTTTTTTACTCGAAAAAAATATTGAGACTGAATTGTTACAAATATTTTGAAAAAATTTTTTTCGAATCTGTTCAAAAAAACATTTAGCTAGTCGTGTTTATCTTATCTATACTCACAGATTTTTTGTTTATTCAGTTCTAGTCGGGAAAATTGGTATTGACAAAATACTGATATATTAGTAATAACTGTACTCACACAGTACCACTTTAATTTTTCAAGAAAACCGAATTCAATTAAACTCAAAATTTAAACTCGTAATCGTCCGGCGGATTGGCTGCAATAAAACTTTTTTATAATTACTTTACTAGATTAAATTAAACAAAATAAAATTCCGCTGAATCGTTGAAAATTCCTTAATCCGTTTTTGGTTGACCGGCAAAAAAATTGCTTACAGCCAAAATTTTGAACCTATTCAATTTACCCTAAACCTTTTTTATGACTAATTCTACAAAGTCGAAAGATAGTTATTCACTCGTTATAGTTGAATCGCCGGCAAAAGCCCGCACAATCGGACGCATTCTCGGAGACGATTATCGCGTCGAAGCAAGTATAGGACACATACGCGACTTACCGCGAAACTCAAAAGATATCCCACCAAAATTCAAAAAAGAAAAATGGGCTAACTTAGGAGTAAACGTCAACGCTAACTTCGAACCAATTTATATCGTTCCAGACGATAAACGAAAACAAGTCAAGAAATTAAGCGAATTACTCCAAAATGCCTCAGACCTCTACCTCGCAACAGATGAAGACCGCGAAGGCGAAGCCATAAGTTGGCACCTGGTCGAAACACTCAAACCAAAATTGCCAATCAGACGACTCGTTTTCCACGAAATAACAAAAAAAGCTATCACCAACGCACTCGACTCGCCACGCTCAATCGATAGCGATCTCGTTCAAGCTCAAGAAACTCGCCGAATCGTCGATAGACTCTACGGTTACGAAATCTCGCCGCTGCTCTGGAGAAAAATCGGTCCTAAACTTTCAGCCGGTCGCGTCCAAAGCGTCGCCGTGCGTTTAATTGTCGAACGCGAAAAAGAACGTATCGCCTTTCACTCCGCATCATACTGGGACATTCTAGGAAATTTCGCCGAAAATAATACTGCTAAACCATTTCAAGCCGGTCTAATATCAGTCGGCTCGCAGAAAATACCAAGCGGTAAAGATTTCGACCCCAAAACCGGAACCCTAAATAATCCAACTGCTTTCCTCCTGCTAGACGAAAAAACAGCCGGCGAATTGGTAAATCGACTAAAAAATTCTCCGGCTAAAGTTAAGTCAGTCGAAGAAAAACCATACTCCGAAAAACCTTCCGCTCCATTCACCACAAGCACCCTTCAGCAAGAAGCAAATCGCAAATTAGGATTCACCGCCCGAACCACAATGAGCCTCGCACAAGGACTTTACGAAAACGGATACATTACCTACATGAGAACCGATTCTACAAACCTATCCGACGAAGCAATTAACGCGGCTCGAAATTTGGTTTTGTCCCAATATGGAAAAGAATTTTTGCCCGAATCCGCCCGTATCTATAAGACTAACGTTAAAAACGCTCAAGAAGCTCACGAGGCAATTCGTCCGGCAGGCAGCGTGTTTGAATTGCCAGATAACTTACGCGATAAGCTAACTCGCGAAGAATTTCGACTTTACGAATTGATCTGGAAACGCACGGTCGCAAGTCAAATGTCAGACGCAAAAGGAAAACGGAAACAGTTAATAATCGAAATCGACGACGCGCTATTTTCAGTAAGCGGTAAGACAATTGAATTTCCGGGTTATTTAAGAGCTTATGTCGAAGGTTCAGACGATCCAAGCGCAGAACTTGCAGATCGCGAAATTTTGTTGCCGCCAGTAAAAAGCGGCGATTCGTTGGCTTGTAACGCTCTTGAGCCGAAATCTCACGTTACCGCGCCGCCATCGCGATATTCAGAAGCCGCATTGACAAAAGAATTAACAGAAAGAGGAATCGGAAGACCAAGCACGTATGCGTCAATTATCGAAACAATTCTAAATAGAAATTACGTATTCAAGAAAGGCGGCGCGTTAGTGCCAACTTGGATTGCATTTGCAGTAAATCAACTAATGGAGGAACATCTGCCCGATTTAATAAACTACGATTTCACCGCCCAAATGGAAGATCAACTTGACGCGATAAGTCGCGGCGAAAGCGGACATCTGGATTACCTAAACGAGTTCTATTTCGGCGGTAAGCGTCATGGTTTGAAACAACTTCTTGACAATAAAGTCGAGGAAATTAACGCCCGTGATATTTGTACAATTTCTGTCTTTTCCGATTTTTCCGACGCAGATGAGCCGATTGTGGTGAGAGTCGGCAAGTTCGGACCGTATCTACAGTGCGGCGCAGTAACTGCGAATTTGCCGGAAGATTTGCCGCCGGACGAATTAACAGTTGTCAAAGCAAAAGAAATTTTAGAAAGCGCGCAGAGGTCAGAAGAGCCGCTGGGAATTGATCCTGAAACTCAAAAGCCAATTTTTATGAAAAGCGGACGCTTTGGACCGTATGTTCAAAAAGGTTTTCCAGACGATGAAGATAAACAAAACGCTGCATTGCTCAAAGGCATGACCCCAGAAACAGTTACGCTTGAGGTTGCGCTTAAATTATTATCATTGCCGCGTAATCTTGGAAAGAATCCGGCGAATGGAGAGGATATTTTGGCAAGAGACGGAAAGTTCGGACCATATATCGTTTGCGGTTCGGAGACAAGGTCGTTGCCAGATGGAGTGTCTCCGCTTGAGGTCGAGTTGGATCAAGCGTTGGAGATTTTGTCTCAACCAAAAACTCGGTCAAGAGGTTCGTCAAGTAGTAAAAGCAACGAGCCGCTCAAATTATTTGGAGATTCACCTGTAACAGGAAAACAAGTAAAACTGCTTTCAGGAAGATTCGGCAACTATATTACTGACGGCACTACAAACGCAACTCTACCCAAAGGCTTCACCGCTGAAGAGTTGACTTTTGACAGAGCAATTGATCTACTAGCCGAAAAAGCCGCTAAAGGCGTTTCGCCCAGATCAACCAAAAGAAAAACCATTAAAAAATCAACAACAAAATCTACCAAAAAAACTACAAAGAAAACTACCAAAAAATAATGTAACCGTTCACGGGTTTTTAAAAAACCATATTATTTTTTGGGGGGACATTGGGGACAAAGGGGAATTGGGGGACATTGGGGACACACTAATTTAAAAACCAAGATTAACGACTCAACAGAAAAAAACAGCTTTTAAAAAAGAGAAATTTTTTCTTTAAATTTTGTCCCCCGCCGAGCCATCAATCACAGATATCAAACAAGAACGTCCCCAGTGTCCCCAGCGTCCCCAATGTCCCCTAAGTCCCCCTAAAAAATTATCTTTGGCTTTTTAAAACCATATTATTTTTTTCTTGTGAACGGTTACCATTTGTTGTAATCGTTCACATGTTTTAAATTCATAATTCTGAATTTTTAGAGATACTCGCGTGGTGTTTAAAATAGTTTTTAGAAATTCCCTGATGAATTATTCAAACACGCGAGCATATCTTGCGTTTGCGGATTTATCTTATAAAATGTACGCCAAGTTTAGCATTGCTCACGAGAAATAACATCGAAAATTTTTCTCTGCCGTAATTGCTATCTACACTGCTTGTACTTTAAAATTCTGTAACGTAAATTCATGACGTCGTCCGACAGTAGAATCGACGGATCGAAGACGACCTTTACAAAATTTGAAAAAGTACAAACAATCCAAAACGATCTATCGGAGTCGTTCAATGTAAATTTCCGACTAAATTTAACCTCGTAACCTTTCGCTTTCAACTAAATAAGAACGGTTACAAAATCAGAAAAGGAACGAAAAATGAACAGACGAGATTTGTTGACCAACATTCTCGGCGGTACAGTTTTAACCGCCGCCGTATTCGGAACAGAGATTTTCGCACAAGACGACGAAACACGAATTGTACGTCGCCGCCGTCAACGACAATCACTTACCAAATATCCGAATAAACACTTTTACAATCCAGACGGCAGCTTCAACGTTAAAGCCGCTAAAGACGCTTACGTCGAACTGTTTAGATTCCACAATTACTCGCTGCCGGACGTAATTAAAGATGAACGCTTTTGGGCAGTTGATTTCGGATTGGGAGATTTCTCAAGTGTCGGAATGGGCGGAATATTCTGGCTAAACGATAAAGAACACGGTTACTTCGGACACGAAATTTATCTGCTGCCCTTCCAAATGATACCCGAACACGCTCACGTTGAAGCCGAATCAAAACCGGCAAAACACGAATACTGGCAAGTTCGACACGGCAGCATTTACAACTTCGGTAAAGGCGGCTCAAAAGACGACCTCGATAAATTGCCCGTAAAATTACCGCAATCTCAACTCGACGCCAACGCAATCACCGCCTTCAAATGCACCGAACTAAAAGCCGGTACAGGAAAAGGAAGCGAAGCCGCCCTAAGCGGTATCGGAGATTTCCATTTCATGTTAGCTGGTAAAAACGGCGCTATCGTTACAGAATACGCCTCTTTCCACTCAAACGACGGTTTAAAATTCCAAAACAAAAAAGCAAAACTATAAAAAAAAATTATATTCAGTCGCAGTTTTTTAAATGACAACGGGAACAGAAGGGACGAATGGGACGTTTGGGTTGCAAATCTGTTTAAAACGACTCAAAAGCGATTTCTTTTGAGTCGTTAATCTCCGCCGATTTCAAACAACGACGTCCCTTTTGTCTCATAAAAAAGAATCATTTATTACCGTTCAAAGTATAGTTACAAAAATTTTCTCTAATTTTTGAAAATCGGTAAACTCAATTTTCAAACGGCGTTTTAATAGAAAAATTAAACGCAGACAATTTATCAAAACCCTAACAATTAAAAATTAAAATGAAATATTTACACTTCGGCGTTCCTACGACGCAAGAAAAAAATTGGTCTGGTTATATTAGCGAGTTGGGAGTTCACGTAACGGATCCTTCCGCCGATCCGTATGGTATTGAATGGTTGAAATTCGATCCCAATAGTCCCATGCACGAACTAATCAAAACTAAATCTCATGCGGCTTTCGCTGTCGAAGACCTAGACGCCGCATTAGAAGGTAAATTAATCTTGCTAAAACCATTTTCGCCGATGCCAAATTTTCGAATCGCATTCATCAACAACGACGGCGCAATTATAGAATTATCAGAGTCAAAATAATATAACTAACTCATGTTACGCACTTGTTGCCCCAGATCAGGTAGGCGACCGTAGGTAACGTTAACGATGATAAATTAGATTAACGCCGAGATTGTCTGAACTATGATTTTTATGATTAGAAATAAATTAATATATCAGTAGAATTTTCCGAAACGCATTTTAACTGTTTCCGCGAACCTCATTTAAAACCTAATTTTTCTTACTATTGTTTAAAAAACCTCAGTAGCAATGAATCCCCAAAAAACCAACCTCATTACCTCATTATTCGTTTACGTTTTTAATGAGGTAATGAGGTTGGTGTGGGGAGCGTCTTTGGCTACTGAGGTTGTTTTTGTAAGAAAATTAGGTTGAAAATGAGGTTGGTTGTCAAATATTCATACGTGTTAAAAATATTCCACTGATATATTACAATTTTATAAATATTAAAATCGCCATTTGCATTTTCCGCGATTATCCATATTCACCAAAAAATCCGCGATTATTCGTGTTTAAAACTCTCTCTGAAATAATTCTGAAATTAGGGGGGGGTTTTATTTTAGTTGGTTTGGATTATCTTTTTAAACGGGTTGCACGTTATTTTTTGTTTGTCTTGTTTGGACTATTCCTATTCGCTATCGGGCGAAAAAGTTTCTAAACTCTCGACTCTGCAAATTCTAAAATGTAACCAACTGTTGAGTCGTAGCGAAGATTATAATCGACGCTACATTTACATTTCACATTTCACATTTACCTTTAACATCACAAATCAAAGTTCGCTTTGAACAAAAAACTAATGTCAACAATTTCACAATTAGACGCTATTTTTAAACCCAAATCAGTCGCGATTGTCGGAGCTTCAACCAAAACCGGCACCGCAGGCAACGACGTCGTATTAAATCTCGTCAAAGATAAATTCACCGGCAAAATTTATCCGGTGAACCCAAAAGCAGACGAAATTCACGGCGCAAAAGTTTACAAAACTATCGGCGATATCCCAGACGAAATCGATCTCGCCGTACTACTCGTTCCGGCAAAAGTCGTAAACTCTGTCGTAACAGAATGCAAAAATAAAGGAGTTAAAGGACTCGTTATTATCTCCGCAGGATTCAAAGAAATCGGAGGAGAAGGAGTCGAAAGAGAAAAACAATTAATAGAACTCGTACACGAAGCAAATATTCCGCTAATTGGACCTAACTGTCTCGGCGTAATTAACTCCAATCCGGCATACAATCTTAACGCCACTTTCGCGCCGATTATGTCTTTGCACGGCAGCTTGGGGTTTATCTCCCAAAGCGGCGCGCTTTGCACCTCCGTTCTCGACTACGCCCGCGCTCGACAAATCGGTTTCAGCAAATTTATCAGCTTCGGAAATAAAGCCGACCTCAAAGAAACAGACCTACTCGAATACATGGGAAATGACCCCGAAACAAATGTCATTGCAATGTATATCGAAGATATCGGCAACGCTCAACGCTTTATCGATATTGCGTCGAAAATTTTCTGGGAGAAAGGCAAACCGATTCTTTGTCTTAAATCAGGCAGGTCGGCGGAAGGCGCGAAAGCGGCAAGTTCGCACACCGGCTCGCTCGCCGGCTCAGACGCTGTTTACGAAGCAATCCTAAAACAAAGCGGAGTCCAAAGAGTTGACACAATCTCCGACCTGTTCGACTACGCCGCATTGTACACCTCGCAACCTCTGCCAAAAGGAAAAAATCTAGCAATCGTAACCAACGCCGGAGGCCCCGGAATAATGACAACCGACGCCGCAATTAACGCCGGTTTGAAATTAGCCGAATTGTCAAAACAAACTCACGACGCCCTCGTGCCGGTGTTGCCCGAAGCGGCGTCGCTGCACAATCCGGTTGACGTACTCGGCGACGCACACAGCGACCGCTACAAAGCCGCTCTCGAAACTGTACTCAACGACCCCAATGTCGATATGGGAGTCGTCGTTTTGACTCCGCAATCAATGACCGATTCCGATAAATGCGGCGAAATTCTACCCGAAGTAATAAAACGAATCGGCAAACCTACAGTCGGCGCATTTCTCGGTGAAGAACTCGTGTCTGCCGGCGCAACTGCGTTGGTAAATCAAGGCGTGCCGAATTATTCGTTTCCAGAAAATGCAGTCAAAGCGTTAGGCGCGGCGGCAAGATTGGTAGAAATGAAATCAATCAGTCAAAGCGAAAGGCAGTTCGTCCAATTCAAAGATATAGACGTGAAAAAAGCAGATTCAATTATCGCTAAATTTTTAGGAAACACTAAAGAAAAATATCTGACTCAAGCAGATTGCAGAGCATTATTCGAATGTTACAAGTTACCGTTATTGAAAAGCGGAATTGCAAAATCGGCGGAAGAAGCGGCTACAATCGTTTCGGGTATTGGGTCGAAGGTTGTGATGAAAGTGATGTCGGCGGACGTGATTCACAAATTCGACGCGGGCGGAGTGTTGCTGAATATCGAAGGCGCTGACGGAGCGAAAGCTGGTTACGAAAAGATTCACGCTAATATCGCCAAAAATGTCCCGAATGCAAAAATCGACGCAATTCTAATTGAAGAAATGGCAAAAGAAGGCGAAGAATTAATCGTCGGTTGCAATAGAGATTCGTTAGGACCGTTAATGATGTTTGGTCTTGGCGGAACTTTGGTTGAGTTGCTAAAAGACGTTTCGTTTAGATTCGCGCCGATGTGGAAAATTACGGCTGAACAAATGGTACGCGAAATCAAAGCGTTCAAAGTTTTAGACGGCTACAGAGGAAAACCCAAACGCGACATTAACGCAATTATCGACGTAATTTTGCGATTATCGGCGATGGTTGTGAATCATCCGGAGATTGCTGAGTGCGACATAAATCCGTTAATAGTCCACGCCGAAGGCAAAGGCGCATCCGTCGCCGATAGCAGAGTATTGCTAAAAGCCGTAAATAAATAATCAGAAAAAAAACAATAGGGAATTTCGTGATATTTCAGCGGAATATTTATAACGATTTATTTCTGCGATATTCTGCGTTTAAATTTGATAAAAATTTTTAACGCAGAATACGTAGAAAAATCGCATAAAAATTAGGAAAGCATAATTCGAGGAATTATCGTTACAAAAAATTCCGCTGATATTTTACCAATATTACAGTATTTTTAATTTCAACTACGATGGCATTTGAATCTGGTCAATTGAACTTGGACGTTGGCGAGTCTGTTATTTCTGACGCAGACAATTTATCTTCGACGATGGTATTACGCAAGCAGGATCGAGTTGTGATTGCATTTTTTCTGACTATGTTATTTTTGTTTTTTCTGATTATTCATTTTGGGGCGAGTCGAAACGCCGACGACGACATTGTTCTCAGTTATGAATTTTATATTAACCCGAATAACGCAACAAAAGCAGAGATTCAAACGTTGCCCGGCATTGGCGTAGTTTTATCTCGAAATATTGTTAATTACAGAAAAGACTCCGTAAACCAATTTGATAATGCCGACGATTTACTCAATGTTAATCAAATCGGCAAAAAGAAGGTTTCTACGATTAGATCGTTTATCAAAATCGACGCCGCTACTAATCCAGATTCCGAAAAATAAGTTTTTAGAAGTAATCTTTTGAGTCTCTAATCGACGATTTAAGAGCGTTTGTTCTTAATATCTGTTAAAAATCTTTGCCGAGTCGTATTGACTTCAATGTTTTTGTCGATATACTTCTGCGTCTTTATGTAAATTGTATTTTATCCGGTCTGTCTTGTGAATTTCGGCGATGTAAATAAAAAGGCAGACGCGATACGTTTATTTTTTTTCGTTTGTCAATTGTTTTTAATTATGGTGAAAATTGGTTTTGACATAATGTTGAAATCTCGTTTTTTGAAAAATTTTTTCATCTTAATAATATTAACAATTGCCGACTATTATTGCCGCAATTGCAATTCAATTGTGCAATGATTTAACCTAATCAACAACTAAAACAATGAATCAAGTTTCTACATCTACATTGTCGTCGTCGGTATTATCGTCGTTACCTCTTTTTGAGTTAATTCGCAGCAAGTCGGCGAAGGTTGGAATTATTGGTCTTGGATATGTCGGACTTCCGCTAGTTCGAGCTTTTATCAATGCCGGATTTAAAACGCTAGGTTTCGACGTCGATCAAAAGAAAATCGATCT
>JAITAZ010000165.1 GCA_031283825.1 Planctomycetaceae bacterium
ACGTCGCGGACTATCGACTCAACCAAACTACGATCAATTCCGCGTCCCAATGTACTCGCGTTAGCGTGCGCGGCAATATTATTTTCTTGGGATGGATTCGACATATTTTGTGTAATTCCTTTTACAATACGGATACAATACGGAAAGGTAATTTTTCGTTGCGCAAATTATTTTTTCAACGCCGAAACAAACTCGATTTGAAATTATATGCAATTGGGAACATGTAAAAATCTCATGTAAAATTTATTTTTATTAGGATCACGGTCGTCTCGACCGCATATTTAGGCGTTTGTCATGCAGGCGGGACGCCCGCTTTCCTAATAAAATTAGTTTTTAGAAGTTCCCGACAATATTTAAAAATCGTGAACGCTTACAAAAAAAACTAACAACCAATTCCGAAGTAAAACAATAATTCCGAATTCAAAAAAGTCAGCCTCATGTGTGAGTCTTATCCAAATTTTGCGGAGCTACTGGCGGCAAGCGGTAGTTTTCATAATGTATCTCGGCAGTTGCGCGATGGCAAGGCGATTTCTATTGATGGCGCTATTGGTTCTTCTTGTGCGCTTGCGATTGTTGCGCTTGCTCAATCTGGCAATAGTCCGATATTAGTTATAGTTTCGAATCAGGATGAGTTTGACCGAGTTACTTATGATATTGAACAATTCGCCGACGATTCGATTTCTGTTATCAGATTTCCGCAACTTCGCGAGTTGCCTATAAATCATTCTTTGGAGTCTAATCCAATTATTGTAACGAATAATCCCGACGCCAAGAAGAATCGCAATAATGCGGATAACGTAGAAATCGAAAACGATTCCCTAGACGACGAGTTTAACTTTCATCTGCAAACTGACGATATTTTCGGCGAGCGAATTCGTATTATTAAGATATTGCCGACTCAAAATCGGTATATTATTGTTACGACGATTGCTTCTCTTATGCAACCAGTTCCTCCGGCTAAGTTGCTTGAGTCTCATACGCTTTCTCTTTCGGTTGGCGTTCAGATTGACATGGGGCAATTGCGGAAGAAGTTGTTACGTGCCGGTTATCATTCGACGTCTGCGGTTGAGTTATCCGGCGAGTTTGCGGTTCGTGGTTATATCATTGATATTTTTGCGCCTGACTGGGAGAAGCCGATTCGAGTTGAGTTTTTCGGCGATGAGATTGAGTCTATCCGTCAGTTTGACGTTGCGACGCAGCGATCACTTAATCCGATTTCGCAAATTGATTTCACGTGGCTTTCTCCTATGGAATCTGTTGGGGCAACGTTGCTTGATTATCTGCCGGACAAGTTGCCGATAGCGTTATGCGGACTAGACGAGTTGAAATTGCAAGGCGATATTTATTTTGAGCGGGCGGAAAATCAAAAGATTCTGCCGACTGTTTCTGATTTATTGAAACGAATAATGAAATATCCGTATGTTACGATTTCTGTTTTAGCTGAGGGCGAGGAGGAAAATCATATTCGTTTACCGATCATGTCGGTTGAGCGGTTTTGCGGCGGACTTGAGACTGTGCGGACGGAACTCAACAGAACTGAGTACGGGCAGATTTATATTTACTGTCATACTTCGGCGGAGTCTGAGCGTCTTACCGAGCTTTTTGCTGATTTACTGCCGGCTAAATCTGGGCGATTGCATTATGTTGTCGGACAAATTACCGCCGGTTTTGAGATACAGTTGAAAACGACAAGAAATATCGTAACGAAAATTCATAGCGACTCTGCTAATGTTTCTGCCGATTTTTCTACAGATAAAAAAGTTTCTCCGCTTGCAAAAAAACTGAAAACTGTAAAATCGAAAAAGCGAGAAAGCGTTGATAGAGTTAATTGCGTTGAAAGCGTTGGAAGCGCGATTCCTACGATTTCGGACAGTTTGTCGGATTCTGGATTGTTATCGGTTGGCGGCGGGTTTATGATTTTTTTTATTCTTTCGTCGAATGAATTATTTTCGCGAAGTGATATTCGTCGTCCGAAGCAGCGTCATCTTAGTCGGGTGTTGGATTCTTTTCTTGATCTTAAGCTCGGCGATTATGTGGTTCATATTTCGCATGGGATAGCTCGTTTTTGCGGAATGGAGGTATTGACTCGACAGCAGCAAGAGGAGGAGCATTTGCGGTTGGAGTTTGCCAAAGGTCAAGCGTTGTTGTGTCCGATTTCGAAGATTAATTTGATTCAAAAGTATATTGGCGGCACTCGGTCAGCGCCACGTCTTTCGATTTTGGGCGGTAGTAATTGGTCTCGTCAGAAGAATGCTGCGCGGGATGCGGTATTTGATTTTGCGAGCGACATGATTGAGCTACAGGCGAGGCGTGATTCTGCGTCGGGGATTTCGTTTCCTGCGGATTCGGATTGGCAGAATATACTTGAGGCGTCATTTCCGTTTAAGGAGACGCCGGATCAGTTGACGGCGATTGAGGCGGTGAAGCAGGACATGCATTTATCTCGTCCGATGGACAGGTTGCTTTGTGGGGACGTCGGATTTGGCAAGACGGAGGTCGCGATTAGGGCGGCGTTTAAAGCGGTTGATGCGGGATATCAGGTTGCTATGCTTGTGCCGACGACGATTCTGGCAGAGCAACATGCTCATACTTTTAGGGAGAGGATGGGCGAGTTTCCGATTACGATAAATGCGTTATCGCGTTTTCAGTCGAAGGCGCAGCAGTCGGAGATTATAACTGGGATAGCGTTGGGCGGGGTTGACATTGTGATTGGAACGCATCGGATTTTATCGAGTGAGATATCGTTTCATAATCTTGGTTTGGTTATTATTGACGAGGAGCAGCGTTTTGGGGTGAATCATAAGGAGCGGTTGAAGCAATTTCGCGAATCGGTTGATGTGCTTACGATGACGGCGACGCCTATACCTCGAACATTGCATTTATCGTTGTTGGGGATACGTGAGATTTCCAACTTGGAGACTCCGCCGGAGGACAGATTGCCGGTTGAGACTCATGTGATTCGGTTTGACGAGGATATTATTCGGATGGCGATATTGCGGGAGTTGAATCGGGGTGGTCAGATTTTTTTCGTGCATAATCGGATAGCTGATTTGAAGGAGCTTGCGAGGCGGTTGAAGCGGATATCTCCTGAGGTTCGTATTGAGGTTGGTCATGCTGGTATGAGTGCGGACGAGTTGGAGGATGTGATGCGGCGATTTATAAATCATGAGTTTGACATGCTTGTTAGTACGACTATTATTGAGAGTGGGCTTGACATACCGAATGCGAATACGATCTTTATTGACGAGGCGAATTATTATGGACTTGCGGATTTGCATCAGTTGCGCGGACGTGTTGGTAGATTTAAGTTTCAGGCGTATTGTTATTTGGTGTTGGGCGGGGTTCAATCGTTGACGTCTCAGGCGTCGAAGCGTCTTAATGCGATTAGGGAGTATGCGAGGTTGGGCAGTGGATTTCATATTGCTATGCGTGATTTGGAGATTAGGGGTGCTGGTAATATTTTGGGCGTTCAGCAGAGTGGTCATATTGCGGCGGTTGGGTATGAGATGTATTGTCAATTGTTGGAGGTTGCGATAAGGACGATAAAATGTTTACCGCAGAGGGCGTCGATAGAGGTTGAGGTGGATTTACCCGGACTTGTTCTTATTCCGATTTCGTATATTTCGGATCGTAGGATAAAGATTGACATTTACAGGCGGTTATCGAGAATAACGACGTTGGAGGACTGTTATGATATTCGCAATGAGATGATAGACAGATTTGGCGAGCCGCCGGTTGAGGTTGAGCGTTTATTGATGCAATCTCGTTTAAAAATAATGGCTCATAGTTATTCGATAAGGGCGATAAGGCTGAAGCGTGGTCTTTTGAGCGAGAGTGGTTATATTGTTTTGGAGTATGTAAAGAAGGAAGCGATTGAGGAGTTGAAGAGCAAGTTATTGAAACAAAAGGTAGAATTAAGAATTACAGAAGACGACAATAAAGCCTACATCCCTTTCCCTCCCAAAATAACGCCAGACAGTGATTCTGATATAATTTTAAAATACATAATAAAAATTTTCACAACGATTTAGCTGAATAAAAAGTTGTAATAGTTGTAGTTGTAGTAGTAATTGTAATTGTAGTAATGTAACCATTCATGATAACAATACAATATTGCCTGTTCTATTTGACGTTTTAAAATTTTGTAATATATCATTTGTATTTTTTGTAACGAAAAAAGTAAGCCCTATAAGGACGCAAGCCGTTAAACGCGAATTTGTTTGCGCTCTTTCAGGGCGTAGAATTTTTTCTTTTGAGCGTGAACTGTTCCTTATTTCTTTTATTCTTCTGGTATTCTTGCGGCTCTTACGTCGGCGGAACGGAACGGACGACCATTCCATAAATAACCCGGACGAATGACATCAACAACATGTCCGGGCTTGATTACGTCTGAATCCAGTATCGCAACAACCTGCATCGTTTCAGGATTAACTAACTCGCCAACCGGATTCAACCGCGTTACCAAATGACGACGCAATACGTCGTCCATCCTAAATACAACCATCTTAAAACCATCTTGAAGCGGCTGCAAAATATGTTCCACCTCCGCCATCCGCTCTTTTATCAAAAACTCTGTAAATTGAAAAATTGTTTTTCGTCGCCAGAATCGTTGCCAAAACGTGAATTTATCACAATACGATCCCGCATAAATCTCAATACTCCGCGAATGAAAAATTAACCTACTCTGAACCGTTTCCAAAAACGAAACCGCCCTCGTCAACGATTCATCTATTTCAATCAAACTCATAACAAACGGCTTGATCGCCTTCCGCTCAATTTCCGGTCGCTCCCGTTTCAAACGCGAAAATTGCTCGACAAGCCGCGATGTTTCCTCAATACTTTTTTCAATTGTCTCAATAGTCTTACGACCCGATTTTACATAAAGTTTCAACTCCTGACGCTGAGCTAAAAACGCCTCAAAAAGCTGAAATATTCCAACGTCTTTTCTGTCGTCGGCTTTGTCGTCTAAATCGCTAACTTCTTCATCGCCGACCAATTCCGCCTCCGTCGAATAAAGCCAACTCGTAAATTGCTCTAATACCTTCGCATTCCGACGCGAAAGCTCGGTTATCGTATTTTCTATCGGGTCTTTTGAACGCGAACTAATAATTGCTTCCGGTTGAGTCTCGTCAAAATTCTCTATCGAATCGATTTCGCTTGTCTCGTTGATTTCGTTAGTATCCTCTTCGCGCGATTCTACAATATCTACAGAATCTTCCGACTCTATAAATTCTGTTTTGTCGTCATTCGGCGTAATGTCTGTTGTAAATTCGGACTCGTCGGCTTCGAATGTAATCGGCTCTTCAAGCTCTTTATTCGACTCCCGACCAACCGAAAAATTCATCAGCCGATCAAACGACGTGCGATAATTATTAAATTCATCTGACATATTTTATAAAGTATTAAAAGAATTATTTAAGAAAAATTTTAAACTGCCCTCGCTGTAAATTTCGATTATCGCCGTCTGCTTATCTTTGGAAAGCTGGGCTTTTACGCTCTTGCTTTGCCGAAATTCATAGTACGATTTTTATATAACGGGAATCTCTAAAAACTC
>JAITAZ010000170.1 GCA_031283825.1 Planctomycetaceae bacterium
ACCGCGTCAAATATGAAAATTACCGCATCACGGCATAAAAACGTTTCAAGTCAAATTGAACGACAAAAACGGCTTTCGCCCTCTACGCCGAATTTCGGCTCGCGGAAAAAATGCGCACTTGCTCTATTCTTATCAATATTAATTGTCTGCCTGATTACATGTCTTACAAACGAATCGCTCGCACAAGACGGCGGAAAAGTCGAAGAAAGAGATATAATAGTAAACGGTAAAACGATTGTTACTCTCCGATTCAGTACAGAAATTGACGCCAACGAACAAGACGCTGTCTATGAAGCCGCAAAATATTGGGTTGAAGTTACAAATCCGTTATACGGCGGTGCTGTCTTTGAAGTCGTAAAAGCTGACGATCTCGAAAAAAATGCCGCCGCTATTTCTCTTATTGATAACACTATCCAAACTAACGGTATTAATTTAAAAGTTACCGGAGTTCAATCTATTCTCGCCGACGGCAAAATGGTAAACGAAGTAATCCCAGACGAAAATGGCGGTTATAGATATAGAACCACACAAGAAATTGCCGAAGGCATTAGAGGCGCTCATGCTCAAATTTTAATCGGAACAGGTTGGGATACTACAGATAATAAATCTCAATCGGGCGCAATCAACAATAATTTATTGCCGGTTTTAATTCACGAAATAGGACACGCACTCGGAATGACTACAAGCATGAAAGAAATAAATTCAGGTACGGAAGATAATCCAAAAATCACATGGACATTTGATAACACAATAACTCGTTGGGATAATTTGTTGCATGATAACGATGGCGATGAAGCAAAAAAGAATCAAACAATTGGACACAGCAGTATTACAAATAACAAAAACGTTTTTGAGTTAGGCAATACGTCTTCGACTACGAATCCTAGTAATGTAACGTTTTTTGGAACTAACGCGATGAAAGTTTATTACGACAACAATCAGGAACTCATCAACAAGGCGGGCAAAACTGGCGGCGTTCCGGTTACGGGTTATGTTCCTATTATAAATGAAGACGACGAAGTAGAATGGGGAATTGATGCGTCTGGCACGCTTTCTCATTTCGACACTTGGTACTCGCTCTTGAGTTGGCAAGACTTTAGAAATTATCAAGGTTTGATCGAACTTGAAATGGCGGCGTTTAAGGATCTCGGCTATGCCAATATCGAAACGCGAAATTTCTTTGGACAATCTTTTTACGTTAGCGGCAGCGGCGATCACGGATTAAATTCGACGCAACAGATCGCTGAACGCGGGTTTGGTCTTTGGAACGGCAGCAGCTACGACACTAATACGGCAAATACCGGCACGTTTGGAGTCGGCGTTCATCTGTTTGGGAATAATCTGAATATCTTGCAAAAAGGAACAATAAATTCTGTTGGCGCGGGCGGCGCGGGAATTCGCGTTGACGGAGTCGGAAACTACATAACAACCGATTCCAACTCCGTAATCAAAATGAGTCAAGACAACGGAATCGGTTTACTTGTAGCTTTCGGCAAAGAGCATGTCGTTGTTCATCGCGGTACAATTTTTGCTTATGCTGACAATTACTCCGCCGCAACCGCTAACGCAACTCAAAACGGAATCGCGGCAAGTTTCGATTTCGGTTTACAATTATTCGTAAGCGAAGAAGATATTGCCAACGACGGAGTTACAAGCTATTTAAGATCGTATTACGTCAATCCCGATACTGGAAAAAGATTAACCGCAACTAACGGTCCATTAGTACGACGATTCGACGTAACCGGAAAATTGTACGGCTCGCAAGCGTCGATTTATATCTCCAAAACCGCTCACGTAGATCAGATAAACTTGATGAAAGGAACGGAAATTGCCGGCAATATAATTTCGTATTATAAGAGCGGCAATCTTGGCACGTCGTTAAATTTCGGACTCCTTCCCGACGAATCGGGTCAAGCAACGGCGTCAAGCGATGATACTTTTCGATTCGTATTAACTAATCATATCAACTACGATTCGAGCGTAAATCCGAGTCTAGTTGTTCCGACCGACGGTAATTTTGACATTGGAATTTGCGGAGGTATTACGAATTTCAACAATATTCGCGTTAATTCTCGTCTTTTTCAAATCAGCTCAGGGGCGACGTTGTTGTTGGGTTCGTCTGGAACGCCGTTAGCCGACGGGATTCCATACACGAGACTTTCATCGACGAATATTATTATGAACGACGGAACTCTGGCAGGAACGGGCGAAATAAGAATGGGAATCTGGGACTTTGAAGATTTCACCGAAACAACCGACGAAACAACAACCGGTAGCGAAAATTCTAGCACGACGACAGGATGGTCGGAGGCGAAAACTACGTTCTGGAAATACAGTCTGCCGAAAGGAGACGACGGTTACGAAAAATATTTTACGGCAACAGATAACTTGATGAATAACGGAGTAATTTCGCCGGGTAAAATTAGCGGGTCGATTGTAGAGGGCGACGTCGGACAATTCACGGTCGGGCAAATAGACATTCACGGAGGATTAACGCTAACGAATGCAAGTATTTACAATCTCACGATTGACGGTATTCCGACGGATAATTCGGGCGTTGGAAAATGGGCGATTGACAACGACGCAATTTGGGTCAACGGAACAACAATAATGAAAGGCAAGTTGCGAGTTTTTATGACTCAAAAATTTCAAGACGAATTGAAAAATCTTCCTAATGATGATCCTGTAACGTATCATATTATTCGTTCGGGGTCTTTTTCGTCTTCGCCTAATGCAAAATTTGACGAGCTTGAATTTGGCGGCAATTTTAGCGACGTAAAAATCAGCGGAGTTTATGTTAATCCGTATGACAAGACGGTTGCTCAAATTACGTTATTTCCGAATCCGCATTATTTTGAGGAAAAGGGCGTTTCATGGAATACGCGAAGTGTCGGACGTGCGATTGACAGCGCGACTTGGGACGCGCCGGATATTGCGTTTTCGTTGTTGGGTTCTAAAGATGATCCGGCGACAATAAACAACGTTTTGCATCAGGTTGCAACTGACGTGCGGGCGAATTCGATTATGTCGGG
>JAITAZ010000196.1 GCA_031283825.1 Planctomycetaceae bacterium
TTTAAATTTATTAAAGTAAAAATTATGGATTTAAATCAAAATTTAATGTTTTAAAAATATTCTCTCTGTGAACTCTGTGTTCTCTGTGGTTAATAAAAAAACGAGTTTTTAGAAGTTCCTATTTATCAATTAAAAAATTTTTCCGAGTTTTTAATTTTTACTAATTTACCAATATGACTATATTACAGTTATTGCGTATTTCGGCGTTGCCGACGATTTTATCTAACGTGTTGGCGGCTTATTTAATTGGGCATGGCGATAATTTTGTATTGTTGTTATTTCTTTTTGTGTCGGCATCGTCGATTTATCTTGGCGGGATGGTTCTCAATGATTACTTCGACGCAGACCTAGACGCAATCGAACGTCCCGAAAGACCTATTCCTTCAGGCAAAATTTCGCTTCAATCTGCGTTCATATTAGGAATGAGCTTAACAACAATCGGAGTCTTCATCGGTTTTATTTGTCCTTTTCTTGGTCAAGGCGGCGTTTCTGAAAAACGCATGGCAATTGCTCTTGTAACAATTCTATTCTGTTGTGCGATCTCTTATAACGCTTTCTTGAAACGCATGTCAATTATCGGTCCGGTTACAATGGGCGCGTGTCGGATTTTGTGTTATCTGTTTGTTTTTTTTACGGTCGAGCAAACCGTGTTGACGTCTCATGTGATTTGGTCTCTTCTAGTTGGAACATATATTATGTGTCTGACAATGGTTTCGAGCTTCGAAGCAAATTCGCCAAAAATACAAAAATGGGCGAGTATCGCGTTATCGATGTTGATTCCAATCGACGCTGTAGCGTGTTTGTTTTTTGTTGGTATAATACCCGCTCTTTTTGTGATTTCGTTGTATCCATTAACAATTCTGCTCCGACGATTTGTCTCAATGACATAAAAATAAAGTAACGACACGCGCTAATTTTTCGCTCATAATTCCAAATTCATAATCCTGAATTTTACTAAACTCACGTAATCAAATTTATAAAAGTGCTTGAAGGTAAAACTGTATATTTTCTTGGCAAGTTGAAGGCTTCGAATCGTGCGGAGGCGTCGCGAGTGGTTCGGGGTTGCGGCGGCGAAGTTGTGCGGGAATTGTCGTCGTCGGTTAATATTGTAGTTGTTGGCGAAGGCGATATCTTGTCTTGTAACTGGAATTTGTGGAACGACCAACTCGACTCTGCAACGAAAGCGGCTTTTGAATCAGGTCGGCTTGAAATAATCACGGAAGCGTTCTTTTGGTGTAAATACGACAACGAGCAAACGGTTGAAAATTCCGAGTTGACTCAATCGCTTTTCACGCCGTCAATGTTATACGAGATAACGAAACTTCCGCTTTCGATAATTCGTCAACTTGAGCGTCGTCAACTGATAATTCCTTCTCGTCGAATTCATCGTCTCAACTACTACGACGCTGAAAGCGTTTTGACTCTACGAATTGTCCGCAGTATGCTTGACTCCGGCGTTTCGGCGACTCAAGCAATGAATATGTTGCAAAAAATAAAACGTAATTCAAGCAATATCGATTTGTGTAAATCGGCAGACATTCAATTTAACGGCAGAGAATTATTTATCGTTACAAAAAATGGCGCGGCTGATCTTCGCGGACAACTTTTATTTCAATTCGTAACAGACTCAAGACAATCCGAAATCGATTTGCATGATCAACGTAATCAATTTAATCAACAGAATCAACCGAGTCAAAATTTGTCGAATCAATTTACGGCGTTAGTGTCCACGATTACGGATCGCGACGAGTTAGAGCGATTAGAGTTTCAGTTGAAATCGGGTCAATCTGAATTTTTATCATTTTTAGACGGAGTATTTGAGGGCGGCGCGAGTCGGATTCGCAATCGGGATCAGGAGCAAGAGCAGAGTTTGAATCAGCATTTTGGAAGTTGGGAGCAGATTCAAAGTCTTTATGATGCTGCGTGTCATGCGGAGTTGTCGGGCGATTTGGACTTGGCGGTGGAGATTTATCGTACAATAATAATAACGAGCGGTTCGACTCCGCAGTTGAATTTTCAAATTGCCGAATTATTGTATCGGCGCGGCGAGTTGGCGGCGGCGAGGGAAAGATATTTTATAGCGTTGGAGCAAGATGAAGAATTTGTAGAAGCGCGTGCGAATTTAGGTTGTGTGTTGGCGGAGTTGGGCGAGGATCAGCTTGCGATTGCGGCGTTTCGGGGTGCGTTGAAGTATCATCAGGATTATGCGGAGGTGCATTTTCATCTTGGGATGTTGTTGAGTCGCGTTGGTGTAATCGTTGACGCTGTCGAGCATTTGCAATTATTCATAGACTTAACGCCGGATTCGCCGTGGGTTGCGAAAGCAAATGATACAATTCAAGCTATTGAAAAGATGACTAAAAGCGTTTAACTTTAATAGAAATTAGTAGCTATTCAGCAGCGATTTTTATAATGTTATTTTTTTTTTAATAAACAAAAAAGGCAATATTCAGTAATAGTTTTTAGAGGACAAAGGCGGTGTCGTTGTTTTAAATCGTAAATTAACAATTCAAAGACATTGTTCATGAGTTTTCTCAAAAGATTTTAAACCCAATGTCTCATTTGTCGCCTTAAAAAAAATGTTGCGATTGAAAAGTTAAAAAAATTTATCAATTGCGAATTTCACGTAGAATTGTTGGCGGTTTAAAAAACGTTATAAAAATTTCGTTGGTGTAATTTGAATGTTGTTTGTGATTATTTATTTTTTATTGAGTCTGTTTTCCGTTATTTCGGGGGGCGGTTTTAATTTGGTGTGGAATTGAGATGGTAACTCAGAATGCATTATTTACTGGTTCGTATGTTTATCGTCAGGATCATATACTTGGTCTTGTTGAAGACGGTTTGAGTGCGGAGCTTTATCGTAGTTGGGGTTATGGTCTTGGTCGGATGTTATTATCTGATTCGTTGGCGGTGGTGTCGTCTGATATAAGGGCGTCGTCATTACCGTTTAAGGCGGCGTTGATTGAGGGGTTGATATCTTCTGGCGTGCGTGTGATTGATCTTGGCGTATTGCCGATGGATGTAGCGGCGTATGCGAATGACACGCTTTCAGCTTCGTGTTGTGTTTGTGTTACGGGTGATTGGCATTCGGCGCGTTGGAATGGGTTGCGTTGGCATTTATCGGAATCTGAATTATCTATATCGGAGCAAGTTGAGCGTTTGAAGGAGGTTGCGTCTGGTTCTCCGGTGATTGATTTGGCGGCGGTTCATCGTTCGATGCCGGTGGGGCGATTTCGCAAGCATGACATAACGTTTCATTGGATAGCGTGGGCGCAGGATGTGTGGCATGATGCGAATCAGCGTCAGATTCGGGTATTGGTTGATACGATGCATGGTTCGTGGTCTGGAATAGCTGGGTTGGCGTTGCGGGCGATTTTTCCGCATGTTCATTTTGAGACGATTCGTGATATTCAGAGTGAGGGGTTTGGCGGAGTGATTCCGAATTCGCGAATTTTGGATTCAATTGTATCGACGTGTAGGGCGGTGAGGAAGTGTAGGGTTGATTTTGGCGTGTCGTTGGATGCGGATGCCGGTAATTTTACGATAATTGATAATGAGGGTAATCCGTTGAGTGTTGAGGAGATGCAGTGGCTTTTTATTAGGCATTTGTTGTGTGATGCGCTTGAGGGCGAGTGTTTATTGTATGATGCGGCGTGTTCGGAGGTGGTGATTAATGAGGCGATTAGGTTGGGAGCGAAGCCGATAGTTTCTGGGATGTCGTCTGATTGTTTTATTAGTAACATGCGTCGAACTAATGCGATTTTGGGGATAACGTCTGAGGGCGGATTATATTTTCGTGGGACGGGAGTGGGGCGTAGGATAGTTGTATTTGCGATTAGTTGGGTGATTGATTATATGCTTTGTGCGACATTTAAGTTATCTGACTGGCGTAAGACGTTACCGGCTTTTTATATTACGCCTGAGTTACGGGTGAGTTATGGACGTGTTGATGATATAGTGAAACATTTATCTAATGAGTGGATGAGTGAGCCGATGGAGACGGTTGACGGATATAATTTTTCGGGTACGGCGTCTCGGGTACATATTAGGCTGATTGTTGGTTATGATCAGGTTGGATTTAGATTTGAGTCGAGGAGTAGAGAGGGGTTGGACAATATAATTCAGAGGAGTTGTATAGCGTTATCGAGTTTTGGCGAAATTTCGTCGAATTTATCTGACCAATACAAGCAATCATCTCTTTCGTACAACGCAAATTTTGATTGAGATACTTTGAACGGTAACAAATGGTTCTTTTTGAGGGGACATTTGGGACAAAGGGGATGTCGTTATTTGAAATCGTGATTAACGACTCAAGAAAAAGTATTTTGAGTCTTTTCAAACAGATTTTAAACCAAAACGTCCCCTTTGTCCCATTAAAAATAATATGTTTTTTTATTCTTGAAACGGATGTTCCACATGTTTTGGGCGGGGATTTTTATTGTAACAGATAATAAATTCAGTTAGTGCGATATTTTTGAATTTTTTTGTTTTTTTCTAGATTGGGTGATCTGCGGAATGGGCATGTTGACAAGATTGAAAAGTTTTTCAATCTCCTTTCGCGGAGTCGGAATATTGTTTATCACGATATTTTTCAATTCGTCGATTTTGTTTTGAAACGTGATTTGAATTATTGTTTGTTTGCATTTTAGTATTGTGATAAGTAATTAAATAACAAAAATAATTTAATTGTAACTATTCTGTAAACTACCTTTTTGCGAAAAATAATCCTGATTATGTAGGCAATCTTTCTGCGAAAGTTTGCCTGCATAATCGAAGGTTGTTTATCTCCTGAATAGTTACATTTTGTGATGAATGAAGTTCAAATCATAAAAAATTATATTTGTTATTTTATCCTTATTATAAAAACCTATAATTACCTTGTTAAATTCTATTCGCGTGTTGTCGAATATGAAATTTAACTTTAAAAATTTAAAACCAACTTAACCCAATTAGGGGAAAAAACTATGACAAAAAAAATCAATTTTTGGTTTTTGTCGTTTATGGTATCGACTACTATGTTGTTGACCGTAACGACAAATATTTATTCGCAAGATTGGCTTTGCGAGAGAAATTGTAAGGCTTTTGAACATGACGGTAAATGTATATGTTATGAATTTAACCCTTCGCTACCTTACGAAGAAGTTGAAAAAGAAGAATATAATAACAAGAAATCAGCAGCGTCGGCGGTATTGTATGGTCTGAATGGTAATATTTGGCTTGATGGTAAAAAATTTGAATGGAATTCTGTGGATTTTTCCAAAGAAAATAAATTCGATTTTGCCTTACTTCATGGTTACTTTTGGACTGGCGATGACGAAAATATAGAAAAATTTATTAGAAAAAGTTCTTTTTATGCTTCTACATTAAGATATAGTCAATTTTCGAATACTTTTTTTATAGACTGTGATTTCAGATATGCTAATCTTATCGGTACTGATTTTAGTGGAATTAGCGATAGTTGTAAATTTTACGGCGCGAAAATTAAAGGAGCGAAACTGTTTCTTTCACAAGAGCAACTTTTGACAACCGACCCTTTTATCGAAAAAATCTCTGGAACAAACAATATAAAAAAGCAAATTTATCTTGAAAAAGTGTCGCTTAAAAGTAATGGTTATCAGCCGCCTATTTTTACTTATCCAGAAGATTTAAAAAAATTAAACGTGCCGATTGAATATGATAAATTGCCGCGAGATGAACAATCGCACTTATTAGATAAAATTGATTTCAATAAATTTAATAACAACAGTCTGGCAGAATTACCTTATGTTATTCGCGAATGTCAATTTTTCCGATCTTTTATTGATTGTAATTTTGCACGCGGCACAATTGAAAACAGTAGATTTGAGAGCGATCTTTTTTTGAATCGAAAGGTAGAGAAATGTGATTTTTCAAACGCGAA
>JAITAZ010000201.1 GCA_031283825.1 Planctomycetaceae bacterium
GGGGGACTTTACCGTATGCTAAAGCATACGGTTAATAAAGTGTCGTCCCTAGCGGGACTGAATAATCTACGATTCAACGAAAATACAATGCTGTTAAAATTATTCCACTGATATATTACCAATTTTTGTAATATTTCAGCGGAATATTTGTATTATCTCTTTGAGCGGCTCAATAGCAGATTTTAACCTGTTTGCACTTTAAAAATTCTCGACTTCCATCCCCCCTATCGAATGATTGAAAAATGGTCATAATCATATTTCAGTGTACTTTTGAATTTACGAAACAAAAACGAAACGCGAATTTTTCCAAAAGATAAATCGCGATAGTTGACGTCAATTCAATAGTGAAAAATGTAAAAATTTAACAATACGCTACAAATTAGAAAAAAAGTATTTTATGAATATATCAGTAGAAAGTGGAATATTTGTTTTGTCCATAGATTCGCTCAATCGTTGGTTTAAAATCTAGGATTTGAGACTCAAGAGATAAACAAAATTCCCTGATATATTACAACTTTATATTACTATTTTCTTTTGTGCGTTAATTTTGATTTAGAAAAAAAATGAAAAGAAATTTGACTTTGAGTCTTTTAATTTTAACCGGCGTTGCGATATTTTTATCTCAACCGGTATTTGCGGCGGATGATGTTTTGAATATTCCTCCGTTGACAGTTGTAACATTTCCTAGCGCTGAATGCGTTGTCGATAATTGGTCGGCTGAAGCTCAAACTTTGGATGATTACGACGAAACTCGCAAACTCGCGATTGAAGCCGAAACTACCGGCAATATTGCTAAAGCTCTGACCCAATGGGAACGAGTCCTAGACAGAACGTCTTGTACAGAAGACCAACGAAGCGAAGCGCGAACTCACATTAAAACGTTGCGCCCGCGCGTTCAAAAGAATACCGACCCGAAAAAAGCAAAAATCTGGAACGTTCTCGTCGTTATCTACAAAGAAGTAAAAGCTGAAAGAAAAAATGCCGACGGAAAAACTACAGAATATCACAAAACTTTCACCGAAAAAGATTTAACAACTATCGGAAAAGAATTAGCAGGATTTCGAGATTTGGTTTTCGAATGGTCAAGCGGCGTGTTGGTGCTTGATTTCAAAGTAGTTGTTGTTAATGAGCCGTTGACAGATATTAGTCTAACTTTTTCAGATAACGGATTTCCTGTTGGTCCTCACGAAATAGCTAAAGAGTTCAAAAAATATTCAGCAGAAAAAAAATTCGACACGGTTATTGCATATATTAAATGTCACGGAGACGAAGGACCTAATATTAATTGTCCGTTTACGGCGGCAATGTACGGAAGATTAGGCGAACTAAAAGGCGCAGGTTACATGATGATTCCTTGGGGAACAAATTATCCGTATAAAAATGAGTTGTTCGGCGAAATGGAATTACATGAATGGTTGCATCAAGTTGATGACGTCGTTCATCATTATCTTGGTTATCCTAACGGAACAACACGCTCGCCGGACGACGGAAGAGGCATAGGCGATAATCGACCAAACGGAGAAGAAGAATACAAAAGACCAAAAGATTGCCGCACTTGGTCATATTTCTACAAACATCTAATGACAGAACATTTAACACGTCAAATTTGGTCGGAATTAACAACATCCCCAAAACAAGACGAAAAACCAGGCGCAAAAATTAAAACAATCAAAGAAACCAAATGAAATAACTCATGTTACGCACAATAGTTGTCCGTCAGTAGGCGATAATTGATCAAATAGGCGGTAATAGATCAGGTAGGCGACCTTTCGCCGAAAGGTCGCGTTGCCGAAGGCAACGATAAAAAGGATTCGAAAATAATTAAAATCAATTCAGATTTACCGACGGCTAACGCCTACCCGATCTGGGGCAACAAGTGCGTAACATGAGAAAATAATATGTTTTTTAAAAACCGTGAACGGTTACAAATAAATTACGAATATTAAAAAATGCGTAAATTCAAGAAAGAAATTATGAATCGCGGACTAACGATAGTCGAGGTGATGATTTCATTTGTGATACTTGGCATTTGCCTTGCGGCAATTAGCGAAACGGGACGGATTGCTTTTCATAACGCAAAAGAATCTCGCGAAATTACGCAAGCCGAAATCTTGGCGGAAAATATTCTTGCTAAAGTTCGACTCGGAATTATCGAAATGAAATCCGTTACAGATTCGCCAATAACAAATCAATCCGCCGATTCAAGCTATAACGACACAATTGAAGACACCGGAGTAATAAACGAAGGTAATTCAAATGACGTCCTGTGGCTTTATTCAATCGACGTTAATAATGTCGAAGATACCGACAACCTCGTAGAGCTAGGAATTACCGTTACGCAAAATCCATCGCACACAAGCCAACCCGTAAGATGCTACCTAGTACGATGGATTCTAGTTGAATCAGAACAATAAATCAAAAATATTCCACAAGCTAATTTGTGGAATATTTTGTTTTATCTATTGAGTCTTTAATTCTAGATTTGAGTCTCTAATCCCAGATTTCCAGTCAGTTTGTCCTCATTGTCTCCTAATAATATGATTTTTTAAGTGGACATTTTTGTTTGCAATCAGTGATTAGAGACTCGGCGTCCAAAACAAAAAATTAATTTTGGTTTTTATCATTTTGATTTAGTTGTTCTTCGATTGAATATGCTTTTGCGATTCTATTTCTATTTGCAACGACTAATTCTGCAATTACTCCGACGGAGATAAATTGTCCTCCTAGCAGCAGAGCGGCGATACTGTATTCAACGGCGGCGAAGTGATCTCTTATATGAATTGGGTTGTCGTAAAGACCTAACGGCAACAATGCTCGCGAACCGATCCATAATGTTGCTAACAGCGTTAGGATTACTAATCCTAAAGTCATTGCGATTAGTCCGATAGTTCCGAGCAAGTGTTGCGGTCTTTGGCTATAACCGGTTAGAAACCATACGGTGAACAGGTCGAGAAAACCTTTAACGAATCTAGTAAATCCGTATTTTGATTGTCCGAATTGTCTAGGACGATGTTCAACAACTTTTTCGCCGATTCGATATCCTCTTGCCGAAGCTAGAACAGGAACGAAACGATGTAATTCGCCGTAGAGTACGACTTCGTTGAAAATTTCTCTTTTGTAGCATTTCATGCCGCAATTGTGGTCGTGTAATTTTACGCCGGTCATGTAGCTAACCATTGCGTTGAAAAATCGCGAGGGAATAACTTTGTGCCATGGGTCGTGTCTAATTTGTTTCCATCCGCTGATAACGTCGAGTTTTTCGTCGTGTAGTTGCGTTAGGAAAGCTGGGATTTCGCGAGGGTTATCTTGTAAATCGGCGTCCATTGTCATAACAATTTCGCCGCGAGCCAATTCGAATCCAGCATTAAGCGCAGCCGCCTTGCCAAAATTACGACGAAATTTAATTCCACGAACACGCGAATCTTTCTCGGAAATCTCTTTGACTACTTGCCAAGACCGATCCTTTGATCCGTCGTCGATAAAAATTATTTCAACATCGTATTGATTCGATTCAGCAACTTCTGATATTTCGTCATGAAGTTGCGTTAAGCTTTCTTCTTCATTGTAAACGGGGATTACGATAGACAGTTTCATTTTTTTATATTGGGGTAAAGGTTGTTACAGATCGCACGATAAATTTCGGCGATACAATGGTTAGTCCGACAGATAAACAGCTGACCTAACCAAAAAAACGTCAACAAATTATCAGCTACTAAAGAAAAATGTCAACGTATAAAAATTAAAATTTTCTCTGTGGTCTCTGTGTCCTCTGTGGTTTAAAATTAATTTTTAGAGATTCGTAATATTTCAGCGGAATTTTTATAACGACTCATTTCTGCGATATTCTGCATATTCTGCGTTTAAATTTGATAAAAAATTTTAACGCAGAAAACGCAGAAAAATCGCGGAAAATTAGGAAAACATAATTCAAGGAATTATCGTTACAAAAAATTCCGCTGATATATTACAGAGACTCTAGATTCTACTCATATTTCATGCAGATTCTACAATGGGAGTTTGATCAGTTTCTGGTTTTATTTTAGCGTTTAATTTTTTGGCTTTGTCCATTTTGCGTTTTCGATAATTCGCCCGCAATTTCTTGATCCATATCATTATTCCAGTAATCGGAAATGCCGATACCAAGAAACACGATAAACCAAAAACTAACTTCGACGATAATCCCGTTACATCGCCAAAATGAAGAGACCTAATTGACATCGCAATTTGCTCGCCTAGCTTCTTGTCTGAAAATCTATTGACATCAACCTCAATCACATTTTCAGGATCAACACCGCTAACCGGAATCTTAAACGGAACCAACTTGCCACGATAACGATCCCACTGAACACTGTCCTTCACCGATAACGCAAAAAATCCCGTCCGACCCTTCTGAACCAACATAACACCATTCCTACTCGCCGGAATATTCACAATAACTTCACCAACTCCCGGAATATACCCGTCCGTTCGCTTTATGATTTCCTCAATCAAAAGAGGTTGCATCGAATCGTCAACCGGATCAATCATCGCCATATTCATCCTCATCCTACGCTGCTTGAAAATCTCATCGCCCAACACCCGACTCAATCCACTACGATACCAATCAAACGACCAACATAATCCCGTCAACGCCAATATCAAAATTGGTATCAACGTGTAAAAACCAACCGTATTGTGCATGTCATAAATAAATGCCCAAAATCCCTTCGTTACCCGAATTTTCAATCCAGCTTTCCAAACCTTCCACGAACAAAATCCACTCAAATTTCGCGGTAACCAAAGCACAAAACCACTAATCGAAACCACAATAAATACCAACGTCCCATAAGCAACTACCTTCCGACCCAGCGTAAGTTCACGACTTCTACCGCCTCCAGCACCGCCGACTCCTCCGCGTTCTCCGCCACTACGTCCAGACCTCTCGCCGCCTTCAACTCTCGACCCAGTCGCCGCGCCTTCACTACGATCTCCACGATCTCCACGTTCTCCTCTTGCAAAATTTTCACCGCGATCTCCACG
>JAITAZ010000214.1 GCA_031283825.1 Planctomycetaceae bacterium
AGCCAGACGCTCTCCCAACTGAGCTAATTCCCCAAATGAAAGGCAAAATTTTAGCACAATAAAAAATAGTGTCAACCACTACCGCAATGTCTTAAAATTGCTCTAAAAATATTTCCTCCTATTTTTTTAAGGGACATTGGGGACGCTGGAGACGCTCTAGTTTTAACTCTGGGATTGATGACTCGTAGGGACAAAATTAAAAATTTCTCTTTTTAAAAAGCTGTTGTCTTTTGTTTAGTCGTTAATCTCCGATTTCAAACAACAATGTCCACTTTGTCCCCTAAAAAAGAATTGGCTCCCGCTCAAAGTATATAAATTTTCAACAGAAATATTATAACTCATGTTACGCAGTATTTGTCCGTCAGTAGGCGTTTATTGATCAGGTTGATCACAGATCAGGTAAGCGGTCGCCTACCTGTCTGGATCAGCAAGTGCGTAACATGAGTTATAACTATTCATGCCATTTTAGACGTCCATGAACTTGGACGTCATTGCCGCAGATTTTTATTTCTGGATCAGATAACATACACGCAAATTCTAACTCCGAAATTCCTACGCCGCCTATCGCCGACGTCGATAAACATCCGCCCACTAACTTCGGAGAAATAAATACATACGCCTCATCCATAAATCGTAAATCAAATAACGTACCAAATAATCGACCACCGCCCTCAACAAGAATATTCGTCAATTTTCGTTGCGCTAACTCCCTAAATAAAATCTTAATCCGCTCACGATAAATCCTCGTCGAAATATCTACAAATCCGCCTAAACCACTATTCAACCCTTTTGATACTTCCGAAATATGCGATTCGTCGAAATTATTTAATTCGTCTGATCCTTTCAAGCCATCGCTCGACTCTACGACATTTGGTAAATTTATCTTTGACGGCACCTCCAATATCTCACATCCCGCCAATAACAATTTTTCCACACGCCCCGAATCCGCCTCACTCCCAACAACAACCAATAACGGAAACTCACGCGCCGTCCTAACAAGATTACTCTCAAGAGAAATACTCGCCCTAGAATCCAAAACAATCCGCAACGGCACTCGACAACCAACAGAATCTACACCAGACTCCGAATCAATCCTAACCGTAAGACTCGGATCATCAACACGCGCCGTATTAGACCCAATCATAATCGCATCAACACGCCGACGCAATTTCTGCACAATAATTCTCGACGACTCATTAGAAATCCATTTACTCCTCCCAACATTAGTCGAAAGACGACCATCAAGCGTCATCGCCCACTTCGCAATCACCCACGACCGATTCTTTTCCAACAAAGTCAAATACGGCGCATTCAAATAACGAGATTCACCCTCAAGTATCCCCTCCGTAACCTCAACCCCGCCCGACCTCAAAATCGAAACCCCTCGACCATTCACAACCGGATTCGGATCACGCATCGCAATAACTACACGCTTAATCCCCGACCGCAAAATCATATCCGCACACGGCGGCGTCTTGCCATAATGCGAACACGGCTCAAGCGTAACATAACACGTCGAATTCTGAATAACCTCCTCGCCAAAGTTTTTTTTCGCATCCTCTATCGCCAAAACCTCCGCATGACAACCGCCAAAATATCGATGATAACCAACGCCAACTATCTCGCCGCCACAAACCAATACCGCTCCAACCATCGGATTCGGCTCAACAAATCCCTCGCCCCGAGACGCAACCTCCAACGCAACTCGCATAAATCGCTCGTCAGATTCCAATAAAGATGAAGATGATTCGTTGAAATTAAATTGCACCATCGAGTTCTACTCTCAGTTAATAGTTAAAAATTGTAATTATTTAGTTGCAGGTTTTTTAAAAAAAGACAAATGGAACGAATGAGACTTAATAAACATACCAACTTAAATGCTGGGTAACCATTCACGAACAAAAGAAAAATTTCATAAGGGAATCTCTAAAAATTCAATTTTTATTAAAACCGCGTAGAGGTTTCCCAAAATAGCGATGGGTAAAAATTCGTTAGAATTTTCACCCATCGAAAAAAATCACGTTATCGAATTTATTTTCGACGGGTGAAATCGCGTTGCGATTTTACCCATCGCTATTTTGGGCAATCGCTACGCGATTAAAATTATTTTTCCCGAATTCCGAATTTTAATACCGTGAACGGTAACCAAAAAATAACTATAAAATTCAACAGGAATAATTACAAATTTTATTATCCTGAATTAAACAAAATACAGCTTGCTCTGTCTTTTTTTGTTCTACATTATTTACTTTCAGCGGAGTTGGCGTTAGCCCGACCAAAACTAACATCAACGTTATCCATCCTATAATTGTCCTTACAACTCCAATCGGCATTTTGTCGTCCGATGTTTTTGGGTGTGCAACTCCAATGAATAAAAGAAGTAATAAAATCAACGTCCACTGCCAAAGTTGTGAATAAATAACAACCACCACAATCGAATAAAAAACTAACCACGATAAATACGCAGCTCGTTTTTTCATTAACGCATAAATTACATGTCCTCCGTCAAGTTGCCCTAACGGCATTAAATTCAACGAAGTCAAAAAAAGACCAACCCAACCGGCTTTGGCTACAGGATGCAAATATAAAGTAGTGTCAATCGGAATCGCACCATAAAGTAAATGGACAAAATACTGAAACAAAAGAGGTTGAACATACACAATCTCACTCCCCAGATCAGTCGGAACAACATAGGACCACTTGACCCCAAAATAAATAAAAATCAAAGTCGGAAAAAGTCCGGCAAGCGGTCCCGAAATTCCAATGTCAAATAACGCACGACGATTCGGAATACTTGAATCCATCCCAATTACCGCGCCTATCGTCCCAAACGGAACAAACGGTAACGGAATGAAATAAGGCAAACTACTATAAACCCCATAACGCCGCATCTGAATATAATGTCCAAACTCATGACAAGTTAATATCGTCATCAAAGGCAACGAAAACGATATGCCGTCATAAAGCAACTTCGCAAGCAAACGCCAACCCTC
>JAITAZ010000219.1 GCA_031283825.1 Planctomycetaceae bacterium
TTGATAGTCAGTTGAAAAAATTTGAGGTATCAACTCTAGCCCTAACTCGACAGATAATTCATTCGATAATTTTAATTGAGTTGGAAAATTTTTATCATACTCAAGCGTCAATCCGCCGAATGCAGAATCAACTATTGATAATTGATCGCCGATTTTTAACTCAATATTACCAAGAATAACGCTTTTGCCTTTCTTGACTTGCGTTATTTTATATTTTTTGCAATTCGGGTCTGGCAACGCCGGATATTGTACGTTTACGCCTTTAACTAAACCATTATTAAACGCCTCCGCCGCGTTAAGATCATAAACTAGATTTTCATAATCTTTCTCTTTATGATTATTTTTTTCTGCCGCGATTTTTTTGTACGGAAAAGTCGCGCCAAAACGAATTATCAACTGCGGACAAATATTTTCGACAATATTTCTCCACGCCTTGCCCTCTTTTTTGAATCTATGCGGCTCGTCGATAATTACAATCGGTCGAATTATTTTCAATCCCTCAAGCGGACAACTAACGCTTCCAAACAACGTCGAATCATAATCGTCTCGAGACATCGAAATCGACGCAAGCATCGCGTCGTTTAACAAAAGTGCGTTGACTGTTTTATCTTCAGCTTTAGAGGTATCGCAGAAAGAACGCAAATTTTCAGGAATTTGTTTTCGTTTACTTTTTTTCGCGTCGAAATCGCCGGCATTGACAACGCCAAGTTCAATACTTTGATTCATAAACTCATGCCGAAAATGTTTATTCCAATCGTCAGATAAAATCGACATTTTAACGCCTTCCTTAATTGCAACGCTTGGAACGAGGATAATAAACTTAAAAAATCCAAAACAACGTTTCATCTCGTGCATCAGACGAGTATAAACATAAGTCTTGCCCGTTCCGGTTTCCATTTTGACGTCAATGTTGCGAGTATTACGCAAAATCGGATTAGCGTAAAAATTATTATCAACAGTAATATCGACAGAGTTAATAGACGAAATAACGCAATCAATCGCGTCAAGTTGATATTGAAGTCTATCTAATTTCATCGGAAGAATTCGGAGAATTTATTTTTGTAACCGTTCACGTAAAAAAAATGTAACCATTCACGCAAAGAGAAAAAATCCTACGCCCTTTCAGAGCTTAGGAAATTTTTCTCTTGTGCGTGAACGGTTACAAATCTAGGATTAACGACTCAAAAAATCAAACAAAGATGCCATTGGATAATTACGAGTTTTTTCTTGATTTTTTGTTTGAATTATATTTACGTTGCTTCCTTCTACAGGGTTTGCTAGAGGTGAAACGACAACTAAATCTCCGTCGGCGATAGATTCGGCGTTTGCGTAGAATAGTATTCCGTCTGGAGTGGTTGTTGCGACTTTAATGTCGTGTTGATATAGTTTTCCTCCGGTTGCTGTCCAGATTTTATTTCCGGGCAGGAGTGCTTTTTCTGGGATGCGATAGAGTTCTACGTCTGGTTTTGAGTGTACTACTATTGACACGTACATTCCAAAAAACAGCGTTGGCGGTTTCTTTGCGGGAATTGCTTTTTCGTTTAGCAGACGCACCATTTTAGGATTATTAACTTTCACTCTGCACGGAACCATTCGCGTTACCGCATCGACTCCTCCGCCGTCTAGCGTTTGTAAAATTCCGTCCCATCCCCATTTTTCGCCGTCGATTTCATAGACGATTGTTACGTCTGTTGGCGCGAAAACGTATCCGTTTGAGAGTCCTTCTTTTGACCTCGACAACCAAATCCATTGTATTTGTTTCATGTACAAACTGCATTGGATTTCAAATTGTTCCGGATCAAGAATTTTCGCCGCGCTTGTTCCTTTTTGAATAAACGTATTTACTTCAAACGAATCCGAAGTAATAACGCCGTCGAGCGGCGATTTGACATTTGTTCTTTCAAGATTTAGTTCTGCAATTTGCAAGTTGATTTTTTCTTTTTGCAGTGCGATTTCGAGTTTGTCCGATTGAGTTTCGTAGATACGAATTTGATTTTCGAGTTTTTGCGACGCGTCTTTTGTGTTGAGCAAATTCGACAGTGAAACGTCAAGATCTGAATATGTATTTGCGTTAGTTTTGATTAAGGATTCGACTCTTTCGTAGTCTCGTTTTTTGATTTCGATTTGTTGTTTTGCGATTTCGAGGTCTTTTTTTGTGTTTTCGAGTTGAACTTTATTTTCTTTGATATTTGCGGTTGCTTGTTTGACGGCTTCTGTCAATTGATTTACTTCAAGTTGATAATCAGTCGGATCGACTTGTAGAAGTATTTCGCCTTTACGAACAGCTCGACCGAGTCGGCAATTTTCAGATTTATAAATAACGCGACCTTGAATTTCCGTTACGATATCGATTACGCGAAACGGCGTTACTTCGCCATCGACTTTGAAATCAATTCCAGTCGTATGGCGTTCTATCGGAACGACTTCAACTGTGCTAACAGGTTCGTCAAGTTCTATCGACCGCGCAACCGGTTTCGGAATTGACATCAATCCGATAATAATGTAAGTCATTAAAATCAGCAGCAAGGAAACTGAAATCTTGCGAATAAACGTAAATATTTTTGTCTTTTTCATTTTAATTGTTAAGTAAATTTATCTTGTTGAAAACCGATCTTTCCACCC
>JAITAZ010000230.1 GCA_031283825.1 Planctomycetaceae bacterium
TTTTGATCGAACAATGAGACGCAAGGCATTGCGTCTCTACATTTGTTAATTTGTAACTATTCACGTTTTAATTTGTCAATAAAAAATAAAAAAATTCCGTGAACGGTTACAAAAAACTACAGCTAGTTGCAAAATAAAAAATAATTCCACTGATATTGTTACAAAAATAAAAATCACAACTGAATAGTTATATTCATTTGCTTATTACTAAAATTACGACGTCTGCATTTTCGTTTGGGTTTTGGTCTATTTGTTTTTGCTGCTTTGTGTCAATCGCAATACAATGATGAACATTTATGCCTTTTTTGTTACAAAAATCTTCGAAATCCGCTAACGTTAGAAATCTCACATCAGACGTGTTATACCACTCGCCGGCAGCTTCAAACTCCAACTTCGGCGCACGCCCCTCATTCATCAAACGATACCTATGCTCGCGAAATCCTAAATTCGGAAAACTCACTATTCCCCTCACACCAACCCGCAACATCTCATCAACCACAAACTCAACATCACGCACCGTCTGCAACGTCTTCGATAAAACCACAAAATCAAATTGATGATCCGAAAACGCACGCAAACCATCATTCAAATCTGCTTGAACTACGTCCAATCCTCGATCAATACAACATAAAACATACTTCTCCCTAATCTCCACCCCCTGAACCCTACATCCGCCGCGCTTTCGTAACCTCGCTAATAATCCGCCCTTACCACAACCTAAATCCAATACCTTCGCCCCTCGCGGTATCAAATCCAAAATCTGCTCATAGTCCAGCCGATCCGGTCGATCAATCTGCACTGCACCACCCTTCAATAACTCATACGAAACATTACTCAAAAAAGACCGAATCATCTCGCCATAAATCTCAAACTCGTCCGGCAACAAAAATCCATCATGACCACACTCGCTCGGAATATCACAATAACTCACTCGCTTGTCAGTCGCTAAAAGAGCATTCACCAACTCCCTAGATAAAAACGACGGAAAAAGCCAGTCCGTCGTAAAACTAAGAATCAACCAACGACACATCGAACGCTTCAACGACCGACACAACTCCAGCGGCGTACTGCCCAAATCGAAATTGTCAATCGCCGTCGTCAACACCACATAACTGTTCGCATCAAATCGCTCGACAAACTTCCCCCCCTGATACGCTAAATACGAACCAACCGAAAACTTTGTCTCAAACGCAGTATCAAATTTTCTCGCCTGATTTTTCGTCGAATCAAATTTTTTCATCATCGACTCCCTCGATAAATACGTAATATGACCCAACATACGCGCTATCGCTAATCCACTCGCCGGAACTACGCCCTTCTCATAATATCGCCCGCCCAAATAATTTGGATCACACTGAATCGCATTACGCGCGACAATGTCAAACGCTAAAGCCTGACTCGTCATGTGAGCTGCCGTCGCTAACGGAATCACCGACAGCACCCTGTCAGGAAAACGAGTCGCCCACTCCAACGTAACAACTCCGCCAAGAGAACCGCCTATCACCGATAACAATCGCGTAATACCAAGACTGTCAATCAAAAGACACTCAACCTCGACAATGTCGCCTATCGTAATCTCAGGAAAATCTAAACAATAACGAACGCCAGTGTCCGGATTGATCGAATCAGGTCCCGTCGTCCCTCGACATCCGCCTAGAAAATTCGGACAAATTACAAAATACTTGTCCGTGTCTATCGGCTTGCCAGAACCCACCATTATCTCCCACCACCCCGCACAGTCAGTCTCATCATGCGCCGCAACATGAGAATCGCCCGAAATCGCATGACAAATCAATACCGCATTGTCCTTCCTCTCATTCAACTCGCCATAAGTTTCATAAGTTACTCGAACCTCCGAAAGACTACCGCCACACTCAAGCTTCACCGGAGAAGAATAAATAAACTCACGCGCAAATTTAAGCGGATTAGAATTACGCACCGAATCCGTACTGTCAAAAAGTGCATCCATAATTTATAAAAAACAAAAATAAAATTATTAACGTAAATATTCAGCCGCTGTTTTTTAAATGAACTTTAAGGACGTGTTATTTGAAATCGGAAATGAAAAACTCAAAAGACATCGGGCTCTTGAGGCTTTTCAATCAGATTTAAATCAAAACGTCCACTTTAATCCCTTGAAAAACAACGACTGAATAGCTACAAATTAACTGCATAATTCACCGCAAATTTATTACAGTTTAAATAAAAGAATAAAAAATAAAGGAAAAAAAAGGGAATAACGGAATAAAGATAAAATCATTACCGAAAATGTAACAATTAATCATCACGCACAACTACATTTTGACGCTATATCAGGACGTCTCCAATGTAACCGTTGGCGTTGCGTCATAACAATCTGGAAATAAATTGTTACATTTGAATAACACAAAACCAACGGATAAAATTTAATTAAACGCTGTTGCAAATTCGCCGATTGATACGCAAGTTGCGGCAAAATCTATGAGTTCGTCGAGCTGTTCGAGATCGTGGACACTCATAATTTGTCGCTGCAATTTTTTCGGCGGCTCTTGAAATCGGCGAGTTAAAAACCGGATTATGTCTTCAGCTCTAGCTTCAGATTTGCCTTTAGCTATTCCTTTAGCCTCACCTTTAACTATTCCTTTAGCTTCTCCTCTTTTTATGTATCTTTTCAACATTAAGGAGCCGCTAGGGCTTTGTTCGATGACTTTCATTAGTTCTGGATTCATTTTAATTTCTCCTTTCTTAATTTTATTTATATTTATTGATAACAACCACTGAATATATTCCGCAAAAAGGTAATCGGCTTCGCGTTGTACGCTCTCTTTGGCTAAAGCATCCAACTGCTTTTGCGATAAATTGTTTTTTAAATTCGTTAAACAAACATACGTTTTCTTAGATAATTGATTTAATACTGCTATCGTCGTAGAAAACTTAGGACCAATAATATTGTAAATTCCAGGTTCCACTTTTTCAATAGACCATTTTTTAGGTAAATTTTCCATTGCCTCGCGAGGAAAACGAGTCGTCAAAAACAAGGCAGATATCGATTTTCGAGAAATCTTTTTTCTTCTACAATATCTACGGCACAAATCATTCAATCGCATAATAGATTCTATAGACAATGTCTCCCTCAGAGATTTATATTCGCAGAGTGTAACATCGTGAAGATATTTAGCAAGTCCGACTTGAGCATTATTATCGTTTTCAATAATATTGGAAGATTTTATTTTTTTGATAAGCATATCAACTATTGAGTTGCTCGGAATTTGATATTCAGGCACAAATTCACAGTTGCTACCTTTAAGATCTATTTCAAGCGCAGCACCAAACCCTTGATGCCAATAAATCTTTTCTTTGGCGGATTCTTTTGATCTTTTATTATCAGCAGATTCCTTATTATCGCTTATAACAACCCTTTGTTTTTTACGGCTCATAATTTCTTCAAGACTTTCCTAACGTTTGGTTTAAAGTGTAGTTTTTTGATTTAATATTTGGGATAACAATTCAATCGTTATCGAATGTACGACTAGTACGCATCGTGAATTGTTAAAAATTGTGGATATCTCCGATGGCGTATTTTTTTTGACGTCAATCGAGACGCCGTCGGTTAATTGTTTTTTTATCGTTTAAAAACAACGTTATTCTTTCTTATTTACAATTGAAATTGCTAATTCGTCTAGTTGTTTTTTTGCGACTTCGCTGGGTGCGCCGGTCATTAGGTCTGATGCTTTTGTTGTTTTTGGAAACGCGATACAATCTCGGATATTGTCTAATCCTGCGAATAACATTACTAATCGATCCAAACCCAACGCGATTCCTCCATGCGGCGGCGCGCCGAATTGTAATGCGTCAAGTAAGAAACCAAATTGCATTTTTGCCGTCTCTATTGAAAGTCCCAAAAGATTAAATACTCGCGATTGAGTTTGAGAATCATGTATTCGAATCGTTCCTCCTCCAACTTCAAATCCGTTTAACACAAGATCATACGCTTCCGCTCGAATCTTACCCGGATCTGTTTCGATATAATTCAAGTCGTTTTTTAGCGGCGCGGTGAACGGATGATGCGTTGCGACCCAACGTTTTTCTTCTTCGTCCCAATCGAACATTGGGAATCGTACAATCCAGCAAAAATTCATTTCGTTTGGATTGATTAATTTTAACTCTGCGGCTAAGCGTCTTCTCAAACCGTTTAGAACTTTGCAAGTCGTTCCGAATGTGTCGGCAGAAAAAAGCAGGAAATCTCCGGCTTCAGCGTTAAGTCGATCTGCGATCTGACGTAATTGATCTTCGGTGAAATTTTTTGCAATTGGCGAGACCAATTTTCGTTCCGCATCAACCTTAAACCACGCGACGCCTTTTGCGCCGAATTGTTCGATTGCCCAATTATTTAATCCGTCGATATCTTTTCGCGAGTATTTTTCCGCTGCATTTTTTGCGTTTATTGCGCGAACTCTGCCTTTACCGTTTTCCATCGACGCCGTCTCGCGAAAGACTCGGAACTCGACATTTTTTGCAATATCTGTTAAATCGACTAATTCCATTCCGAAACGCAAGTCGGGCGCGTCGTGTCCGTAGCGTTCCATTGCTTCGTCGTAGCTCATTTGCGGGATTGGCAATTTCAATTCGCGTCCTAACACGTCTTTCATCAGGCGAACCATCAGACCATTTATCGTTACGATAATGTCGTCCATTTCGACAAATGACATTTCGAGATCCATTTGCGTAAATTCTGGTTGTCTATCTGCGCGTAAATCTTCGTCGCGAAAGCAGCGTGCGATTTGAAAATATCGGTCGTAACCGGCGATCATTAAGATTTGTTTATAGAGTTGCGGCGATTGAGGTAACGCATAAAATTCGCCTTGTGAAACGCGGCTTGGAACTAGGTAATCTCTTGCGCCTTCGGGCGTGCTTTTTCCTAAAATAGGCGTTTCGATTTCGACAAAATTTAGTTCGTCGAAATA
>JAITAZ010000304.1 GCA_031283825.1 Planctomycetaceae bacterium
TCTGCGAAACATGTATTTACGCCTCCGATGTGGTAGCTTGTCGGCGCCATTGCAAAGTGATAATTCGACATGCAACTGGGACCGTTTGGCGGAAATATTGTCGAGAAGGAAGTTGAGAGCGGGTCTGATTTATGCCAGAGTTTTCCGCCTTGATTATTCACGGCGGCAGACTGGTTGAATGCGTTCCCCATTCTGATCGAGCGGCTGATATATCTGACTCCGATTACGTTGTTGTAAACGACGGAGAAATCGAGAGGATTTTTTCCGTCGGCGGTTGGGTCGGGTTCTGTCGAGCCGGCTTTCCAACACATTGCGTAATATGTTTCTTTAACGAAATTGGAATTACGTCTTCCGAGACAACGTTCGCTGAACATTACGGTATTGCTTGCGCCGTCTGTAATGTCATTGAAATTGAGCCATTTTTTCATCTTGAACGCGCCGCGTCCGACTCCGATATCGGAGTATGGATTTTTTGCGTCGCGAGTCCAATTGAAGGGAATATCGCCGCTTGAGACAAGGTAATTTGTTGAGCCGGCGGCTTTATTGTAGAAAAGATTTTTGCCTTCGATTCGTTCTGATGGGCAAATTAAACCATTAACGATTACTGACCATGCGCCGTGTTTGGAGTGTGTTAAGTATTCGCTATCAGGGGCGGCTGGCGTATTTTCATCTTCGGCGATAGCTTTTGAGAGAGCTGCTTCGTCGAGATAAGGCAGCAACGCAACAAATGTAGAGAAAGCAAATCTAGAAGAATGAGTCTTTAAATCTGTTTCTGTTCTTTCACGTTTTGCCGATCCAAAATTATGACCGGGTAGTGAATTGAATGTTGTGTTGTAAGTTTGTGTTGCGAGACCAAGATTATGAATCTTGTCGGAGCAATTTATTTTTTTTGTAGCGAGTTTAGCTGATTGGATTGCCGGAAAGAGCAACGCGCCGAGCGTGCTTAAAACAGCAATTACGACAACTAATTCGACGAGGGTAAATGCAAAAAAGCCAATTTTGGCATTACGCACCCCCCCCCCCTTATCTATTTTAACATTTTGGTAATTTTGGGAATTTTTTCGCATGTTTTTTTTCTCCTTTTTTATTGAGATTTTTTGTAGTTATTCAGCGGAATTATTTTTTTAACGCGGATTATAAAGAAAAATCTGAGTTTAAAAATTCCACTTAATAGATACGATTTTTTTACAATCGCCGAAATTTCAGCGCTGTAGTTTTTGTAAAAGTTAAAAGAGATTTAGTCAATTGAATTGATTTATTCTCAAAAAACTTGTGCCTTATCGACAAATAAGTTTTTGTCAACAAACATCACGGGCAATATTAGACACGATTTCAAAATTCCGTCAATAGGGGGTAAAGAATAGAAAAAAATCCTACGCCCTGAAAGGTCAATCAGCAATAACGTAAGACGCCGCTATCAGTAGAATTATCCGTCTCGTAGAGCAGTAAGGGCGACAGCAAATTTCACGCTAAACAGCTTGCACCCTTTCAGAGCTTAAGAAATTTTGGTAACCGTTCACGGGTTTTTAAATTCGGATTTGAATTACTAAACCCAATGTTGAGACGCAATGCTTTGCGTCTCTATCGGTGAACTTTTGATCGAACAATAGAGACGCAAGGCATTGCGTCTCTACATTTGTTAATTTGTAAATATTCACGTTTTAATTTTTTCGATAAAAATTTCCGTGAACGGTTACTAGCATTCAATGCTTTGAACATAATAATTACAAAATAAATATTACAATTTTATTCAAATTACGTCCCGTAGGTACACGGTTTATTGTTGTTTTCTTATCTGCCTCTGCGGTTAATAAAAGATTAGATTTTTTGAAATTCTCATTGATATTTTTGCGGGGTTACTTGTCTTTTGTGAAAAAGTGTGCAATAATCTTTGTAATCATTTCAAAGTTATGTCAACACTCGAAGAATGACGATACATTGGAAAAGATCGAGCGTTTAATGACAAATCTTTTTACGCAAATCACACCACAATAATTTTCACAACTTAAAATTTTAATCACAAAACCGAATGTTCCATTAATTCCAATTATGCCGGATATTACACAAAACACTTAAATCCCCCGCAAAAAAATGGACGCCGGAAAATTTTTTTGAACTATAAACCAGTAAACAATAAACCCTCCAAATTTTAAAGGAGAAACAATCATGAAAAACAAATTATACTTAATCAGTTGCTTGGCGATTTTACTAGTAACTACACTCATTTTTAATAACACCGCTCAAGCTCAAGTTAGTATCCGAATAGGCGATCATTCGCGTCATCACGGAGACGTCCGACGATATCATCCGCCATATCACGGACACGGTCGGCATTACAACGATTTTGATCGCACTGTAGGAGTCCTTGGCGCAGTCGGTTCAATAGTCGCCGCTGCAAATGGATATTCGCCATACGATTATTATCCACGCAGACCAGTTGTTGTCGTTCCGCCTCAACCAGTCGTGATCACTCAACCAGTATCGCCGGTAGTAGTCGAAAGACCTGTCGTCGTCGAGAAAAAAATAGTTGTCGAAAAACAAGTTCCTGTCGTCGTTCAAAATAATAACGACTACTATTCCACAAAACTCGGTGCTGCCTTTGTAATCCAAAATATGCAAATCCCAGGTTATACCTTCACCGCCGCCAGATTAACCTCCGACCCCATAATCGGTTCGCCACTTAACGCAATCGGTTTGACAAAAGGAGACGTAATAACAAGACTCGATAACGAAAGCGTAGATTCAATCGACGTACTCGAAAAACACGACGCAAATACCGTTATCCGTTACATCAAAACCGGAACAACAAAAGTACTACTAGGAAAAATCTACATACCAAAAAACAGCATCCCAGTAACAATTCAACAAGAACCGGTTTACGCGCCTTAATCGTAACAAAAAATAACTGTTCAGACGAAGTATTTTTTGTAACGATTCAGTAAATTTGATTAACGCTGTAATTGTCTGAACTATGATTTATAGGATTTTATTTCTAATCTACGAATCGCAAAAATCATAGCTCAGACAATAAATATACATTAATCAAATATACATTAATCAAAATTAAACAAATATCAACATTAACATTAACAACCAACAATCAGCAACGTCAAAATTAAAATCAAAAATTAAAATCAAAACCGATGGATAATTATTTCCAATCTTTATTTGCCGAGCGTATTGGAGGCATTCTCTACGGCAAATCGAATGAAATTTATAAATTTGAAAAAATCAAACGTGCGAAACGTCAAGCGATAGCTGATTTTCCGAATCGTCCTTTGCTTGATTTCGGCATAGGCGAAAACGACGCTATCGCCGACACTGAAGTCCGCGCGACAATGTCAAATGAAATCAATAAGCTGGAAAATCGCGGTTACGCCGACAACGGTTGCAACGAGTTCAAAGCAGCAGTCGCTAGATTTATGTTGCGTCAATTTAAGGTCAAACTAGACCCCGCAACCGAGATCAATCATTGTATTGGTTCGAAGCCTGCGCTTGCGATGTTACCTTATGCTTTTATCAATCCGAGCGACATAACGCTTATGACCGTACCAGGTTATCCTGTTGCCGGAACTCATGCGAAATATTGCGGCGGAACGGTTTATAACTTGCCGCTAAAAGCCGAAAATAATTTCTATCCCGATTTCGATTCAATTCCAGACTCGATATTTCAAAAAGCGAAATTGTTAATTTTGAATTATCCGAACAGTCCAACCGGTCAAGTTGCTACGGTTGAGTTCTACGAAAAAGTTGTCGAACTTGCGAACAGACATAAATTTGTCGTGGTTCAAGACGCGGCACATGTTATGTTTACGTATCGCGGAGAGCCGCTGAGCTTTTTGCAAATCGACGGCGCAAGAGACGTAGGAGTCGAGGTGCATTCGCTTTCAAAGGGGTGGAATATGATCGGTTGGAGAATCGCGTGGATTTGCGGGAATCCGTTAATTGTCAGAGCGTTTGCTGATATCAAAGACAACAGCGATAGCGGACAATTTCTAGCAATTCAAAAATCGGCGATTGTTGCTCTTGACAATCCTGATATTCCAGTTCAGACGAATCGAAAATATTATCGGCGTCTGCAAAAATTAGTAAAAACCTTGAAAAATATAGGGTTTGATTGTGAAATTCCGGGCGGAACGTATTTTTTGTACGTTAAAGCTCCAACTGCCGTAGTCAACGGACAAAAATTTGAATCTGCCGAAGAGGTAAGTCAATATTTGATTCGAGAGCATTCGATTTGCACCGTTCCTTGGGACAACGCCGGAGCTTTTTTGAGATTTTCCGTAACATATATCGCAGAAGACGAAAACGCCGAAAATAAACTCATGCAAGATTTAATTGAACGCTTAAACGGAATTAAATTTGAGTTTAGTTAGTTTTTTTAGTTGTATTAAAAAATTGGTAACTATTCAGCGGGCAACTATTGATCGGTGATTGTTATCGATTGAATTATTACTTTTTTTTAAGAGGACATTGAGGACAAAGAAGACTTATAGAACAAAAGGAACGCACTAGCTTAAAATCTAGGATTAAAGACTCAAGAGTCTTTTTGAATTATGATCTCATGTTACGCAGTATTTGTCCGTCAGTAGGCGTTTATTGATCAGATAGGCGGTAATAGATCAGGTAGGCGACCTTTCGCCGAAAGGTCGCGTTGCCAAAGGCAACGATAAAATGGATTCGACAATAATTAAAATCATTTCAGATTTACTGTCGGCTAATGCCGACGCGACCTTTCGGCGAAAGGTCGCCTACCTAATCTGGGGCAACAAGTGCGTAACATGAGCTAATAATGAAGACTCAAGATAATTATTCAGTAACATAAGTAACTTATTTGTTTTATTCTTGGGTCTTTAATCCCAGATTTCAAGCGAGTGCGTCCCAAAAGTCGCCTTAAAAAAACGTAGGTTTAAAAAATATAGTTATTTACAATTGATATAATATATTTTTTCCAAAAAACCGATATTATCGTCAAAATCTGCCGATAATAGATCGGAGTATCTGTAATAGAGTT
>JAITAZ010000308.1 GCA_031283825.1 Planctomycetaceae bacterium
GAATTAAGAATCGCAAAATGATAAATCGTACCTTTCAACACTACAAAACACGCGTTACTCGCAATAATATCGCCCGTCATAAATCCTATCGGCAAATACTCGCGACGCTCCGACGATACGGCAGGAATAATTATGTAATCACTTCCATCATGCGAAATAAACGCGAATCTCTCCGGCGTTTTCGATAACTCCCGCGTCTCCGAACGCAAACTACTCGCCCGAAATTTTCGCACCAATTCCAAACGCCGCGAAATAAATTTTATCTTTCTAAACTCGTTGTCGTCCGCGTCATCAAGCCACAAACAATACCGCTCGACATTATTTATAAACTCATAACTACCCACATAACGCTTGATAAATTTTTCCGCTTGCGGCTCATTTTTGATTGCCGTTTCACGTTCCTTTGCGGTCAAAGTCAAAAAGCCGCCGTCAATCGGCTGATTGCCAAAATTTATTCGCGGAACTTCACAAATTGACGACGCCCTGTTTTCAATAAAAACATTTTTCGCCGCCGCCAAATAGGCATTTATACATTTAACTCGCCGCCCTTTTGCGACTCCGCTAACATTTTCGTACGAAAATAATCTCTTCGCGCGGCGTTCTGTCAAACCGAATCCAACGATCACGCAATATACTGCCGCGTCGTGATTTCGGTCTTTATATTTTCCGCTCCATTTGAAAGTCTGATGAGCGAAATTTATCTTTACGCCGTCATTTTCGATCAATTCTTTCCACAAAACCGACACTTGCTCGCCTTGACAAATACTATTCGTCGCAACAAACGCGACCTCAATATTCGTCCCTTGAATAAAAACCGCCGCTTTCTTAAACCATGTCGCAACGTAATCAAGTTCACGGCATTTTTTTATCTTGCAAAACTCGCGCGACAACTCGTTTTTCTGACGCTCATTCATTACTCGCGCGCCCAAAAAAGGCGGATTGCCAAAAATATAATTTAACTCATTTTTCGTAACGATAATTCCCCAGTCGATGTCAAATGCATTCGCGCAAACAATCGAACTCGAAGCGTCCGGCAACTGCGAAATTTCCTGATTAAACTCTTTGCCGATCAATTTATTCATCCGATTTTCTATTGTCCGCATTGCAACTTTAGCAATTTTCGACGAGAACTCCGACTCCTCAATTCCATAAAATTGATCAATACTCGTCTTGATATACTTTGCGAAATTCGGACTTTTCACATCAATAAATAATTCGCGTAAAACCGCCATCTCCAGATTACGCAACTCTCTATACGCAACAACCATAAAATTACCGCATCCGCACGCCGGATCAAGAAATTTTAAACGCGAAAGTTTATCGTGAAATTCAGTCAGTAATTTTTTACGATTCGATTTTGAATTTTTGTAACAATAAAACTCGTCGTAAAGCTCGTCTAGAAAAAGCGGCTTGATCAATTTCAGAATATTCTCCTCGCTTGTGTAATGCACGCCGCGTTTGCGACGCTCAAAATTACTAGTTATATTCTGAAAAATTTCGCCAAAAATTTCAGGCGAAACTTTACTCCAATCAATTCGAAAACATTCAATTATAGTTTCACGCAAGTTCGGATGAATTTTCGTTACGTTAAATCGGTCGTTAAAAAGATCGTCATTAACGAGTGGAAATTTATTTAGACAATTATCAATCGAAAACAACGATTGAGAGTCTTGATTATTTATCGTTACAAAAATTGCATCAAGAACCGACGCGAGATTTTTTGCGATGCCGATTGTATCTTGCGGAACGGAATCGGTAAGTAAATTCGATTCAAAAACGCCGGTAAAAAAACAGAACAAAATTCGTACAAGATAAATCTCCGCCTGATGTTGCGATAATCCCGATTCGCGTAAGTAATCGTACAATTTCAACATTCTTGACGCAGCGTCGGAATTGATTTTAGATTCAGTCATTTTTGAAATTATTCCGAATTAAAAAACCCGTAAACGATAACAAATCCCTCTACAACAACTACAACAACTAAACAACTAAACAACTAATACAACTAATACAACTACAACAACTCACTTCCTACTAATTTTTTCAGCTGCGTCGTAGCCGCTTTTGATGCAGTTTGGGATTCCTATTCCATGAAAAGCATTGCCCGCTATCGCAAAAGATAATCGCTCCGACGATAAACGCTCAACCTCGCGAACTAACTCACAATGACCAACATAATATTGAGGCATCGTCCTCGCCCAATGAGATACAACATTAAATATCGGCTCACCCTCGATTTTTATTATCGGTCGCAATTCTCTCAATAACATCGACGATAACTCCTCGTCCGATAACTCCGCCAACGCCGGATTTCTCGCACCACCCGCAAATACTCGTATCAACTGCTTGCCCGCAGGCGCTCGATGCACATATTTCAAACTACTAAAACTACCCGCCAATATCACACTGTTCTCAATCTTCGGAACAACAAAACCCATCCCAAATAAACGCTGCTTAATCTGCTCCGAATTAAACGCATACGTTACTATCGCCGTTCCCTCATGCTCTATCTTAGATAATCGTAACGAAATCTCAGGAAAAACATCAGACAATAATCTCGACGATTCATAAGTCGAACAAGCTAAAATTAGCGCGTCATAAATCTCGCCAGAATCAATGTCAGAATCTGAATCAGAATTAGAATTAGAATTAGAATCAACTGAATCAGAATTTTCTAAAGACCCGCAACTCTCCATCGATTTAGAATTTTCCGACCAATTAGAAATTTTCGACGTTGTTGATTTTGATTTTGTTATTGATTTTGATTTTACAATCCATTTGCCGTCTTTTCTTAATTTAATCGACTCAACTTCCGTTCCTAACTTTATCGAACCGGTCGGCAACTTCGACTCAATCGCCTTGACAATCAACGACAAACCTCCTCTCAACGTAACAAATAAACTGTATCTCGCGCCGCTCTGCTCGGCAAGATTTGCAGAACGATTCGCCGCTAATTGTTTTTTCATCGCCCAAATAAGCGAACCATGATCTCGTTCCATTTCTCTGAATCTTGGCAATGTTGCAAGCACGCTCAACTTGTCCATGTCCGCCGCATAAACGCCGCTAACAAGAGGCTCAACCAAACGCTCAAAAACCTCCCGACCAAAACGACGCTTAACAAAATTCGACATACTTTCATCAACGTTGTCTCGACGCGCCGGAAGAAATAACTCTAGTCCCGCCCGCAACTTGCCAATCGGTGAAAGTATCGGAGTCGTCGCCATCGGCAAAAATTTTGTCGGCGCCATCATCAGGAATCCATCCGGCAAAAGATGAAGCCGTCCGCGACGAACAACATAAGTCCGACGATACTGAGAATTCGTCTGAACTAGCCGATCAGATAAACCCAACTCTTTGCAAAGCTGAAGTCCCCAAGGAATAGTCGAGATGAAATTGTCCGCGCTTAATTCCATCTCGTAACCGTCGCGTTCAAGCGTCTCCAAAACTCCGCCGATTCGATTACGACGATCAAAAATTTCTACACTCACGCCGGAATCAATCTGATTCAACCGATACGCCGCCGAAAGCCCACTAATCCCAGCTCCAACTATAGCTACTCTCATATTAATTATCGTTACAAAAATATACCACTCACAGGTTTTAAATTCGGAATTCGGAATTCGGAATTATGGGTAATAACCTCATTTGATATTTAAACGGTTGTAACCGTTCACGGTTTTAAATTCGGATAATGGGGAATTTTAAACGCGGATAATATCGGATAGGACGGATTGGACGGATAGGACAGATAGGACAGATAATCGCGGAAAATGCAAATGGCGATTTTAATATTCATAAAATTATTTAATTTAGGTTTATTTAGTTATAGTTGATTTGTCTAGTCAATTATTTATTTAGTTAGT
>JAITAZ010000383.1 GCA_031283825.1 Planctomycetaceae bacterium
TTTACACTCACGTCGATATGACAAGATTAAAAATGATCCACAAAAAATTTCATCCAAGAAGCCGAACTGAAAACAATAAAAATCAAAAAAAAATCGACCGAGATAATGAGGTGGGGTAGGTGTAGTAGTTGTATTAGTTGTATTAGTTGTAGTAGTTGTAGTAGTGTATTTAGTTGTTGTAGTGTCGTAGTTGTTTAGTGTCGTAGCGGGTGATTATTTTTTGTACGTTAAATAGAAAGGCATAAGAATATGAATAAAATTTCTAGAGTCTGCATTTATTGCGCGTCGAGCGCGATGGTCGATTCGGTTTACTTCGACGCAACAGAAAGATTAGCACAAGAACTTGTTCGTAATGAAATCGAAGTCGTTTACGGCGGCGGATCAATCGGACTAATGGGGCGTTTAGCAGATACGGTTCTAAAAGAAGACGGAAAAATCACCGGCGTTATTCCGAAATTTATGGACGATGTAGAATGGTCTCATCAACGTCTAACGAAATTAATTTTCACCGAAACAATGCACCAACGAAAAGCATTGTTGATCGAAAATATCGACGCCGTAATCGCATTGCCCGGCGGAACCGGAACGCTCGAAGAACTCTTTGAAGTAATAACTTTAAAACGTCTCGGCTTATTTTCTAAACCGATTGCAATCCTCAACACAAATAAATTTTACGCGCCGCTAAAAGAAATGCTAGAAAAATGCGTAACAGAAAATTTTATGAAATCAAAACATCTCGCGATGTGGTCTTTTGTAGAACAACCAGAAAATATAATTCCAACCCTACAAAACTCGCCTCAATGGAATAAAGACGCAATCAAATTCGCCGTCGTCGTTGATAAAAATTAAGAAGACAATGAGGACGAAAGGGACGTCGTTGTTTGAAATCGGAGATTAACGACTCAAAAGAAGTCCGCTTTTGAGTCTTTTCAAATAAATTTTAAATCAAACTCCTTTGTTCCCTTTGTCCCTTTGTCTCCTAAAATTATGATAGAACAATCACGTTTATTTTTTGTAACAAAAATTAAACGCTTGCGAATTCTGGGTATCTTTCTTTTAGTTGGTCGTGTAATCTTTCGACGATGCTGCTGTGCATTTGACTTACTCTACTTTCGCTTAAATCTAGGGTAAGTCCTACTTCTTTCATTGTCATTTCTTCGTAGTAGTATAGGATCATGATGAGTCTTTCGTTTCTGCTTAATCCTTTTGTAACGAGTCTCATTAGGTCGGCTTTTTGGATGCGAGTAGTTGGGTCTTCTCCTCGTTGGTCTTCAACCATATCCATTTCGCTTACGTCTTTTGAACCGTCTGTTTCAAACCATTTTTTGTTCAGACTGACAATCGAAATAGTATTCGCGTCCTCCATCATTCTGTTAAATTCGTCTTTTGTCAGATGTAGAAATTCAGTTAGTTCTTCGTGAGAAGGTTGACGTCCTAATTTATCAGATAAAATTTTACTTGCTTCTAGAAGTTTCCTTGCCCGCGAGCGTACTAGACGCGGCACCCAATCCATATTGCGTAATTCGTCTAGCATAGCACCGCGAATTCTTGGCACGCAATATGTTTCAAATTTTACTCCTCGCCCCAAATCAAACGCATCGATTGCATCCATCAATCCAAAAACGCCAGCTGAAACGAGATCGTCAACTTCGACTTCATCCGGCAAACGCGAACCAACCCTTTCGGCATGGTACTTGACAAGCGACATATATCGCTCAATCAACATATTACGTAATTCTTGATTAGAACGGTCTGCACAAAATTTCTCCCAAAGCCCGATTGTCTCTTCGGGCGACATTTGAACAGTGACAGCCATTTATGTTTATCCTCCATGAAGGCGTTTTAAATTACTAACGCTTTAATCCTAAGTATCGCCGCCGCTTAACGCCGTTAAATAAACCAGCTAATCGCGACTCGCACCTGAGTTTCGACAATTCAAAAAACGTAAAAAACTGCTTTCGTAAATCAGCAAACGGCTCTAACCGAAAACTTAATCGCGAACAGTTTAATTCCTTAATCGCCGACATCTAAAACGCTAGTTATATTCGACAATCATCTTGATTGCCGTCAAATTCATTTCAATCTAATAAAAGTAAACGCACATGCACCAACAGACAACGCAAAAACGTAAGCCGAAAATACATGAATCGCAAAAAAATCAAAGTAAATTCGCCGACAATAAAATGCAAAAAAAATTCCAATTTACACGACGAATAAATTTCAACTTCTGTTTAAATTGTTATATATCGCTAAACTATATCAAACGTGCTTTAGAACTTTTACGTCTTGTATTTTGATAAATATGAAACGTAAAAAACGCCGATAACGCTCAAAATGCCCCGTCAATAAAAACACGCCGCAGCCGAATCAACAACACGACTTGAATCCATTATCGGCAAAAATTACCTTCTCGTTCAATATTCTTGAAAATAATTAAAAAATTCCGGTATAACCATCGCATAATTAAAAAAATCTTGAAAATAATTCGTATTTTTTCTAAAGATATTTTAAAAAACTAATTCGGCTTTTTCAAAAAAATAAAAATGTATATTTTGAACGATGACAAAAATTATCAATAAA
>JAITAZ010000525.1 GCA_031283825.1 Planctomycetaceae bacterium
TTAAAAGTCCCGCTAGGGACGACACTTGATATTCAGAACGAGATACAATTTTTTTGCGTTATCAAGTGTCGTCCTTGCAGGACTTAGTAATTCATGTTACGCACTTGCTACCCCCGATCAGGTCGCCTACCTGATCGGTGATCAATCTGATCGATAAACGCCTACGGAATAGTTACAATATTTAAAAACCTGTGAACGGTTACAAATTTTTAATCTGTTATTATTTGTTACTGCTCAGAGTGTACGTTATATTTCCCTAAAAATATTTTATTAAAACTCTTTTTCTGTATTTTTCTTCTAGGATATTTTTTAAGCGTTTGACAATGTTGCGTCTTATTTCTAGATCGATTGGTAGATTCGGGTCTTGATGTGCTTCGTTTACTTTTGTGCCTACTATAAATTCAATTTCATCGCTGTTATGAAAAAGTTGTATCATCTTTTTTGACGCCATCGGAGTCGTTGATGTTGACGTTGATATTGACGTTGATGTTGACTCTAAATCGTCGTTTTTTTCGATTCGTTTTGCTACGTCTGTCAATGTCAAAATACCTTCAGTAACGAGATCGATTCCATTGATATTTGACGGAGGAGGTAATCCGCCGCTTTCGGAAAATAATTTTATATCCAATTCAATCGGTCGATTCAATTCGCGTGAAATAATTTTTGCAGTCGTTCCTCCGCATAAAATTATTTTGCCGTCGAACTCTCGAACAAGTTCTGCAAACGCCGCGTCAGATTCTTTATGAAACGGCGGTCCTGTCAATATTCTTAATTTTCTCGGTTTTCGTAAATAAATTACCATGCAACTGATATCGTCGATACATTTACAATTTTCGTTACAATTTTTCGCCGCCATTACGACTTCGCTTGACAATTCTCTCGCCGAAATATCAGGATTATTTTCAACTTTACGTTTTATAAATTCCAACGCTCCCTCGCGCCGCCATCCGAATTTATAATCATTGCGACTCATTCCCGCTTGCGTTACGCCGTCGGAAAACGCTATCAAACGATCTCCCGTTATCACGCAAATCTCCGACACCTGAACTTTCCGCGAAGTCCAACGTTCAGAAATTAAATCACTCCGTTCAACGCGCAGATCATTATTGTTGCGCAAATGAATAAATGGCGGATTATCCATTTCAATCGCCCGCGACTTGCCGCCAATTTGCAAATCAAAAATCGTAAAAGTCGCGTAACTAATTTTACGAATCTCGCAAACCGGCAACGTATCCATAATCACTTCCGCAGATTGCAACACGTCCATGTTAGAACGAATAAATTTCAGCGCCATTGTCGTTGTCATTGTCGCTAATAAATTCGCCTTAATCCCGCTGCCAAGACCATCTGAAAGCGCAGCCAAATGACGATTCTCCGCCGGAACTCGCTCAAACAAAAAATCATCGCCGCAGACCGCCTCGCCTTCGTGATTACATTGACAACATTCCATCTCAACAAACACGTCCGTTTGTATCATTGTAAAATGATTGCGTTGGATTGATTACTTTTGTTCCTTGACAACAGCATAAGCTCCGGCGATTTCGCGCAACAGAATTTCCGTTTCCGCCATGTGTTCGCCTAGATTTCTTGCGATTTTTTGACAAGTTATAATATTTTTTTGAATTACCGCTCTTGCTCTTTCCGAAACTTGCTCGCGATGTAACTCAATACTGGTAACATTTTGCACAATCGCGCCGACACTCTGATGAGGCGAAATTGTAAAAATGCTGACATTCAAAATTTTGTCTCCATAGACTTGATGATTTCGTTGCAGTTCTCCTCCATTTTTTAGAACGGTCGCAATTAAATCTCCGAATCCTGCGAATAAATTTATATCTGCGCCGACTAGACCGCACGAGTCGAATGCGATTATAACGCTTTCATCGAACAACTCGGCGAAACGTCGATTGCACTCGACAACGCGAAGATGACGATCAACAATTACAACGCCGGCGGGAATGTAACGAATGAGCGCGTTGCTTTTTCGTTGCGCTAATTGCCTGAGATAAGAAACGCACATTTCGGATTCGGCTTTATTGGCGAGCAATGCTTTGGCGAATTCGCGACACGTGAAGTATCCGCAACCTCCGCAATTCAGCTCGTCGGCGGGAACGAATTTACCGACTTGAGCGAGTGCCGACTTGATTTCTTTTTCAGAGATTTCCGGTTCGTGTTGCGGTTCGGCGGAAGCGTAGTCGTCGATGTGCAAATCATATTTTCGCGACAAGCTATTTCCTCCGTTGTAGGCTTGAGCAATTTGAGCAATTGACGCCAGAGTTCCGGCAGATTCGTCTGACATAACTGGACCATTAACGCATCCTCCGTTGCAGGCTAGACATTCTATAAATATCTTACAATCTCCAAGTTTAGAGTGATCGGGAACTTCTCGAAACAATCGTTCTAAATTTCGCAAACCTGAAACGGTAAAAAATCTGACGTCGTTTTTTGCGTTTCGTAGTGTATCATTCATTCCGCCTTCGACTGCGTAGATTTTACCTTCTTCGGCGAGTTGCGGTGTCATTTGCGAGTAGTCTTTTGGGTCGATTGATTCGGGGTGAATATTTTCTGTTACGAAAAATTGAGTCAAGTCGTTGAATGAGACGGCGAGGTCGAGTAATTCGGGGCGTCGGTCTGCTTCGTTTTTTTTCGCGGCGCAAGGACCAAAAAAGACGACGCCGATATTTTCGCCAAATGTTTTTCGTAACAATTTTGCATGAGAAAGAAGGGGCGACAAAACGGGAACGATATTATTGACGTAAGTTGGCGCGTATTTTTTGATGTAATCAACGACTGCGGGACATGCGCTTGACAGATAGACTCCGGCTTTAGCTTGGTTGAGAAAGTTAGCGATTTGCGAGCTGACAATTTGAGCGCCGAGAGCGGTTTCGCTGACGCCGGAGAATCCGAGTTGTTTGATTGCGGTTGTTAGAGCTTCGGGTTTGCAGTGTTTAAAGTAGCTGACAAATGACGGCGCGAGTGAGGCGTAAATTTTTTTACTGCTTGAGAGTAGATATTTTACGCGAGTCAAGTCTGGTCTAATTTTTTTTGCTTTTGCGGGGCAGATTCGGACGCACATTCCGCAGGCGACGCAGAGTTCGGGAATAACTCCAGCGCGACCGTTATCGATTCGGATTGCGCGGCATGGGCAATGTCGAATACATTTGTAGCAATCTTGACAAATATTTTCGGTAGTATAAACCGGCGATTGAATATTCATTGGCGAAATGATAATGTTGAGGGAGTTACGTAAAATTTTTTAATATTTTTCCGGCAGTAAATTTTTGAGTATATCGAGTATGACTCTCGGATCGGCGTTATTATGAATTGAGTTATTGACAATTATATTAGGACTGTTTGAGCATTGTTCTTGACAAAGCGTTCCAGAAATTTCGAGATCGATTTCGTCGATATAATTATTTTGTAACCGTTCACAAGAAAAAAATCCTACGCCCTGAAAGCGAGGGTGTGTAAAATTGATTTCAAAATCTTTTGTGAAACTATAATTTATCATTTTAAAAGTTGTTAAACTTGTTTAATTATCTTTTAAATTGAGTGATATCAAACTCATTTTGAAATGGAATTATGATAAGAGATTCTCATAATTAAAACCATAGCAATGCTTGAATAAACTGATTAATTATATTGGATGAGAAATATCAAGGAATCTGGGAACTTAAAGGAAATTAATGATAAACAATACTGAAAACTATCAATATCATTTCCAGATGATCATTGAATAGATTAAAGAGATTTTTTAATTCAATTTAGGTAATGATAGAGAATAATGAAAAAATACTTCTTCAAATTCCTTCAAGACTATCAGAGAGCTTGATTGAAGTCAATGAAAAGCATCTAAAATGTACTAAAACATATTTTTGTAAATGATTTTCTAAATAAGATTCTTATGATAATGATGATGTTGAAAATTGAAGTGAAGAAATGCTGAAAATATTATAGAGAAATATATCAATTATCAAATTTTAATTGATTAAAAGATATAAAATCAACAATCAGGAATAAAAATTGATGGAATTTTAATTTGTTGTAATTCTTTTTAATTTTGGAAAAAAAACTCATAAAGAGAAGACAAAATTTATGAAAATGTAACTTTAATGTATTTGAAACAAT
>JAITAZ010000570.1 GCA_031283825.1 Planctomycetaceae bacterium
TTAGTAGAAAAAAATACCCCCTACTACAACTACTCCCTAATACAACTACTACAACTACTCCCTAATACAACTAACCTACTTATTTCCGTGATTTTGAAAGTGTTTCTTAAACTGTTGACGCGGATTTTCTACGTAATCTTCAAGATACGAACTTAAATTTGGGACTTTTACAGTTCCGTCTTTGGTTCTATATTTTTCTTGCGGCAGAGTTGCCAATAATTTTAGATAACCTGCTAACATTCGATGCGTTTTTTCCGAATGATGAAACATGAAATAAACCCATGCCCAAGAATCTCTATACTCTGAATCTCCCATGTCACTTGCGACCGCTAATTTTTCAAGACGATTCAACGACGGCACGGCAAACGCGCCAAATCTCATGTTTCGTTTTACTTGTTTTAGATACGGATTACCGTTGAATCTATCTTGCGGCAACGGTTCAAAATATTTCGCTAATCCTTCGTCAAGCCAAATTGGAACTACAGGAATACTCGCATGAACAATCGCATGAGTCATTTCATGTCGGAGATCAATTTCAAAATCTTTTAATTTCTGTACCAAGACAGTTCCGGCAGAACTATTTTTTTTCACATACAATGCACGTCTGTCTCGCGGCGCATTAGGAAATCGCGACGCTAAAAATTTCGTATAACTTGATTCGTCTCGAAACAAGCATAGTTCGATTTTTTCTTTTGGCGCAGGCAAACCTAAGTAGTTGTTCAAATCGCGTTGTAAGTTTTCTATCTCAAGCAACTGCAACTCGACCTCCGAAAGAGGAAAATTCGCCTGAACTACCACTACTCCACAAACTCGCACAAACGGAAGCTCGTCTTTGTACGACGGCGTTAAATCAGATTTCTTGATAACTTGCTCGTCCGAATACGGCAAATGTAAAACTTCAGATTTGCCACCGAGATTCTTTTGCAATTCTCGCGACGTTCCTCTATTAACGTCTCCTCCAAATGTTACTACGCGATTCGACGAAAATATATCTTCAGACCCTCGTAATTTTAGATTCTCGCCATCTCGCAACATCTGATCTTTTTGCGACTGCGACTGAATTACATTTGCCGTTTTAACGTCTTGAAAATTTCCGCCGGAAGGTTGTTTTTCTAGTTGTAAATTCCTGTATTGCGTTTCGCGTTGATAATTATAATTGTCTGGATTATCCGGTAAATTTTTACGCGAAGACAAATCATTCTCCGGCGGAATATAATCGGCGACATAATTATTGTTACGATAATTATTCTGGTCGGAAAATTGGTCTGTTGGCGGGTCTTGTCTGAAGTTATTTTGATTGTACTGTTTATATTGTCTGTAATCGCGTTCAGCCGGACGCGAATAATACGAATTGGGATTCGCACTAGTCGGCGATGCAATTGCTCGCAAGCCGGATAATCCATCTAGATCGTTTGTGTTCGGCGTGAGCAAAACCGGTTGAGAATCGCTGGATTGCGAATGCAGACCGTCAGCCGTCAGATTTATCGTTACAAAAATAAACGACAATATCAACAAAACAAAACGCAAACGCGCGCGAGATGTCTGATAAAATTTGGAATCAACCAAATTAAACAATCTCGATCTTAATTCCGGCGATTTTTTATACACCCCGCAATTCATTTTTTTAATTTGTTCACGTTTCAAAATTCGGTTACTTGCAAGCGATCAACTAGCACAAAATCCGCTCTCGCACGCAACGCAAAATTATATAACGACTATTTGAATCTTGATTAAATCACACAAACCGCTATAAACAACTTATACGTCTAACTTTAACTCCTCAAACCAATATTTCTGCAAGTTATTCAACATGTCGCCGAATAACTCCATTACTGGACGTTCTGATCTATTATCGGCAGATTTTGACGATAATATCGGTTTTTTGGAAAAAATATATTATAACAATTGTAAATATAGCTTAAATTCGGAATTATATTTTTTTTAACAACCGTTCACAGGTCTTAAATTCGGAATTCGGAATTCGGAATTCGGAATTCGGAATTATTTTTTTAACGCGGATAATGCAGATGATGATTTTCAAATTTCGCTTATACGAAATTTAACCATTTTAGTAAAGAGCAATTTTGTCGAAATAAGTAATTTTTTTGGTAATTGTTTACATTTTAATTTTGGTAACCGTTCACGGTTTTTAAATTCGGAATTAAAGTATTTTTGTAATTGTTTACGTGAAAAAAATATCGTAATATACTTATCACACTTTAAATTTCGGTTTTTCTGAAATTTATTACGGCGAGTTTTGATAGCAGTCATATTTATGAAGTTTTATTTTTTGTAACAATAATTTTAATGTTTCCGCGTAATTTATTTCAATGATATTTTGTTACTTTTCGATAACCTCATTACCTCATTAAAAAAATAGGACTGATAATGAGGTAATGAGGTTACGTTTGAGGGAGAATTGGTTGCTACTGAGGTTGGTTTGTTAGGAAAAAAATTAGGTTAAAAAATGAGGTTGGTAAAAAATAAACCTAATATCTGTACAAAAATTCAACTGAATGATTAGGAAAATAATTTTTATAAATGTTCTTGGTATGATCTTGTTAATCC
>JAITAZ010000676.1 GCA_031283825.1 Planctomycetaceae bacterium
TTGTTTTTGGGGGATTCATTGCTACTGAGGTTGTTTTGTTAAGAAAATTAGGTAAAAATGAGGTTGTCAAAAATAAACCTCAAATCGTTACAAAATATTCCGCTGATATATTACAAAATAAGAATAATTCAGGTAATTCATTCAACGAAAAATTAAGAAAATTGAAACGATGACATCCGATATTATAACTTATGTTACGCAGTAGTTGTCCGTCAGTATGCGATATTGTTTTTTTGTAAGTGTTCACGGTTTTACATATTATAATTATTCAGTAGGCGTTTAGGCAACCAGATCGATGGTAGTTTATATACTGAATATACATTGAACGGTAACAAATGTTTCTTTTTTTAAGAGACAAATGGAACGTCGTTGTTTTAAATCTGCGATTAACGACTCAAAAGAAATCGCATTGGAGTCGTTTCAAACAGATTTTCAACCCAATCGTCCCTTTTGTTTCCTCTGTCCCCTAAAAAAAACCAACCAACTTATTACCGCTCAAAGTATAGTTGTATTAGAGATGATTGTTGGTAAATTTTAGGGCAAAGTTGACGGCAATCAGATCAATGATTGCCTTGCTGAATAACATGATTTTTTACAATTTACCCAAAAACAAATAATTTTATGAGCGACTTAAAATTGAAATATGATAGTCTGAAGGAATATATTCGCGGACTTGGCAAAGTAATGATAGCGTTTTCCGGCGGAGTTGATTCTACATTTCTTTTGCGTTTATCTTATGATCTTTTAGGGTCGAGTGCGATAGCGATAACGGCGCGTTCTTGTAGTTTTCCGCAACGAGAGATTGACGCCGCGCGGGAATTTACTCGTCAAAACGGAATAGAGCATATTATTGTTGATTCGGAAGAACTTGACATTGAGGGTTTTTCGAGTAATCCGTTGAATCGATGTTATCTTTGTAAGAGTGAATTGTTTACTAAAATACGACAAGTTGCTCAATCACGCGGGATAGATCATATTGCTGAAGGCTCGAATGCCGACGACGAAGGCGATTATCGACCCGGACTTCAAGCTGTAGCAGAATTTGGCGTTTTGAGTCCTCTTCGACATGCAAAATTAACAAAAAAGGAAATTCGTCAATTGTCTGAAGAGTTAGGATTACCAACATGGAACAAGCAGAGTTTTGCGTGTTTATCGTCAAGGTTTCCTTATGGAGAGCAAATTTCGCGAGAGAAATTGAGTATGATTGACAAAGCAGAACAAATTTTACTTGACGCAGGTTTTGTTCAAGTTCGGGTAAGATTTCACGGAAATTTAGCAAGAATTGAAACGGACGATACAGGTTTTAAATTATTGTTATCAGAAAAAAATTTGCGTGAAGAAATCTATAAAAAATTCAAGTCAATCGGCTTTGTTTACGTATCAATTGATTTACTAGGCTATCGTACCGGCAGCATGAACGAAACGCTACCAATTATAAATTCGGAATTATTTTTTAAACACAAATAATCGCAGAAAAGACAAATGATGATTTACAAATTACCAAATAAACTAACAATTATTTACTCATGTTACGCACTTGCTACTCCAGACAGGTAGGCGACCTTTCGCCGAAAGGTTGCGTCGGCGTTAGCCGACGGTAAATCTGAATTGATTTTATTATTGTCGAATCCATTTTATCGTTGCCTTCGGCAACGCGACCTTTCGGCGAAAGGTCGCCTACCAGATCGGTGATCAACCTGATCGATAAACGCCTACTGACGGACAAATACTGCGTAACATGAAATAATAATAATAATAAACAAAATTGAAAAACCTATAAAACGAATCGCGGAATTATATATCAATCGTTTAAAAGAAATTTTTAACGAAGTTATTGACTCGCCGCTAGAAATAAGAAACAGTATCAATGCGCCGATTTATCATTTTGCTTTTGCGTCTCAAAATTCTACGGCAAAAAAAATCGCTAGTCAAATAATTGGGAGTTCAAAATGAGAAGGACAAAAATTGAATGGACAGAGGCGACTTGGAATCCGTCTGTTGGTTGTTCAAAAATATCCGCTGGTTGTCAAAATTGCTATGCTGAATGTATGGCAAGACGACTTTACGCAATGGGTGCGAAAGGTTATGAAAACGGATTTAAATTTACAATCTTACCCGATAGACTAACAATTCCTTTTAACGTTAAGAAACCGACAAAGTTTTTTGTCAATTCTATGAGTGATTTATTTCACGAGCAGATGCCGTTTGATTATCTTGATAAAATTTTTGAAACAATAAAACAAACCCCGCAACATTCTTATCAGATATTAACCAAGAGAGAAAATATTTTACAACGATATTTTCAAAATCGTGAAGTTCCTGATAACGTGTGGCTTGGTGTTACGATTGAGCATGACAAAACAAAATACCGAATTGATATTTTAAAAACTATAAAAGCGTCGATTAGATTTATTTCAATTGAACCTCTTATTGGCGATGTTGGTAAATTAGATTTATCGGATATTCATTGGGTAATAGTTGGCGGCGAGAGCGGAGTATCGGCACGTCCGATGAATCCAGACTGGGCGGCAAACGTGCAAAAACAATGCGCCGAACAATCAGTTGCATTTTTTTTCAAACAATGGGGAACATGGAGTGAAACTGGAATCAAAAGAAATAAACGTGCAAACGGTAATCTTTTATACGGTAAAGTCTGGAACGAAGAACCTAATTTTTTTAGAATTGCTCAATAAAAAATTCCGACGAAACATAAAATCAAAAAAATCCCCCTTAAAAAAA
>JAITAZ010000088.1 GCA_031283825.1 Planctomycetaceae bacterium
TACCGCCTACTGACGGACAAATACTGCGTAACATGAGTTAGTAATTATTTTATTCGGTCGTTAGGCGATACTTCGACAAATCGACAAAAGACCGCCTAACAGATTCGCAACTAATTACAAAATTTTTAACCATTTAATCAATAACTAAAAAAATTAATTTATGAAAAAACGTTTATTTTTAATTTTGACCGGCGTGTTTACGTCTATTGTTTTGTTAGCGTCAGGATGCGGTCAAACTAAAGTTGAAGGCAAGGTAACATATTCCGACGGAACTCCGCTTTCTGCCGGAACAATAGTTTTTGAAAATAGTACCAACACATACACCGCCAAAATTCACGAAGATGGAACTTTCCGTTTAGGCGTGTTAAAAGACGGCTCTGGTATTCCGACGGGTAAATATAATGTTGCAATTGCCAATGCAATTGATCACAATGAAATAAATAACGAACAAACGCCAGAGTCAAAAACCGGCAAAAAAGATAAAGCAACTATTGAAAGAGAAAAAGCAAAAGAAAAAGCAAGAGAAAAAACAAAAGCACAATTAACAGGAAAAACAAAACCAACAAAAAAAGGTACAGGAACATTACGCGAAAGACCGCCAATACCAGATCACGTATTAAATAGAATTGGAGCAAAATCAACGGGAACGCCTTTAGTAGCGGAGAAATATCGTTCCACTAAAACGTCGGGGATTGAGTACGATATTCAGAAAAACACAAGAGACATCGTAATTGTGGTTGAAAAACCGTAATCGTAAGTTGTAATCGTTCACGGGTTTTTAAATTCGGATTTGAATTACTAAACCCAAAGTAGAGACGCAATGCTTTGCGTCTCATTGTTCGATCAAAAGATCACCAATAGAGACGCAAGGCATTGCGTCTCTACATTTGTTAATTTGTAACTATTCACGTTTTAATTTTTCGATAAAAAAATATACGACTCGTACTATGAATTTCGGCAATGTAAATGCGTCAAAGCCTGCTTTCCGAAGATAAGCAGGCGACGCTAACCGAAAATTCAAGTGTGAACAGTTTAAAAATTCCGTGAACGGTTACAAATTTTAAATAGACATTTACCTTAACCTAAACGATAGGAAAAAAATTAAAAATGACACGCGCCTTATTATTTTTCGCGATTTTATTTTTGTCCGCGAATACTGCTTTCGCCGACGAATCAAAAAAGAAAATTGACTCTTTGAACGACGCTAATTCCGTAAAAGAAATCGCGGATTATGTTGCTCAATCGTTAAAAAAATCATCCGACGTAAAACCTACGAATGATAAAGAACACGCAAAATTATTTCGCGAAATCGGCGAGCTGTCGATTGCCGCCGGTGAAAAAATTCTCAAAATTGCAAAAGAAATTCCTGAACAATTAGAAGGATATAAATTAAAAATTTCAGGATTACAATTTATTATTAGAGCGAATAATCTCGACAAAAAAGAGTCGGACGAGTCGGCAAGTCTGGCTAAATTAGACGCCTTAATTTCCGAACTCGAAAAAGACGGACGATTCCCCTTGATTATCAACAATTATCGATACGCAAAATTTTCAAAAAAATTAAGCGAGCTAGCCAATAATTTTTCGATTGAGAAATTCGAGACATTACTCGAAAAGGCAAAACAATTGTCGATTGCCAGTCCCGCCGATTTCAAACCGATTACTCCGCTTATACAGATTAACAATTTTGCAAGTTCGCAAACGGCAATTAAAAAAGACCCCAAAATTGCCGAAAAAACTACCGACAATATTTTCGCTTTTATTAAATCTGACAAATGCACGCTGCCGGAATCCGAAAAAAAAGAGATTATTGAATCGTTGGCGAGTATTTCTTTTAATCTTGAATCACATAATGTTTATGGCAATTTCACGATAGAACGATTCAACGAATACGTAAGAAAAGCAAAAGTTTTGGCGTCCGTTGCGACCGGCGACAGATTAAAAAAAATTACTCCGTTTTTACAAGTTCTGAATGCCGCCTTGACCGAAAAAGGAGTTAAAAACGACCCGCAGTTGGCAGAAAAAACACTTAAAGATTTTACTGACTTTGTAAATTCCAATAAGTTCGAGTCGCCGGAATCAGACAAGAAAGCAATTCTTAAATCGTTGGAAAATAATTCGCGTCGTTTTATCGGCGCTAATCCTGAAATCTACGGCAGAACTTTAGACGACAAAAATTTCGATTGGGCGGCTTTGCGAGGTAAATACGTCTTGGTTGAATTTACGTCGTCATGGTGCGGTCCGTGCAAAGGAGAAATTCCCGGAATGATCTCAGCGTATGAAAAATATCGCAATAAAGGTTTTGAAATCGTATCGATTTATATCTGGGACAAACTCGAAGACACGAAAAAAGTTATCGAAGATGAAAAAATTAAGTGGATAAATATTTCAGAAGAATTAACCCAAAAAACAGATCAACCTCCACAGGGCGAACAATACGGCATATTCGGAATACCGACAATGTTCATCGTAGGAAAAGACGGAAAAATCATAGCAACAGACACAAGAGAAGAATACCGAAAGAAAAAACTCGCCGAAATTTTCGATAACGTCGAACCAAAAAAACCATAAATAATCTGTAACCGTTTTATATGATTTGTAACCATGCACAGGTTGAAAATTCGGCATTGAGTTTTGAGTAATGTTCTAGCGGAATATCTTAGTGAAATACTTGTTTGTCAAAAATTCAACTTAATGACTCATGTTACGCACTTGCTACCCCAGATCAGGTAGGCGACCTTTCGCCGAAAGGTCGCGTTGCCGAAGGCAACAATAAAAGGGAACTTCTAAAAACTAATTTTAGAAGGAACGCGGGCGTCCCGCCTGCATGACAAACGCCTAAATATGCGGTCGAGACGACCGCGATCCTAATAAAAATAAATTTTACATGAGGTTT
>JAITAZ010000151.1 GCA_031283825.1 Planctomycetaceae bacterium
CGCAACTCAATCAAATATTTATTTATCGTCCGAACTTCATGAATCTCGATAATCCGTAACTTCGGTAAATCGTCCGTATTTTCTGAATCTTCCGTCAAACCGATTCCTTCAATTGCAATTTCTCTTCCGGCTTCGCTTTCAATCTTGTCTCTAAACTCCCGCAACTTTTCGCGACTCGTAAACCACTCTTCCAACTTGTCATAAAAAACATGATAAACCGGAAGTCGCGCCGTCTGAATATCTTGTCTCAACGCTAATTCTCTCAAACTAATTCCGCGTCTTTCGACCGCAAGAATCGCCTCCTCTAAACCGGCTAACGTCTTGCAAAGTTTTTCCATCGCTTCGGTCTCAAATGTTCTTCCGTCATTTGCGTCGAACACCGCATTTTGCAAACCGACATCAAGCAGAATCCGCTGCATCTCTTCATCCGATGAAATATATTGATCCGTCTGACCCTTTCGCCTAATTCGATACAACGGAGGACAAGCAATAAAAACATGTCCCGCCTTGACAAGAGCATACATCTGACGATAAAAAAACGTCAACAATAACGTCCGAATATGAGAACCGTCAACGTCCGCATCTGTCATAATTACAACCTTCCCATAACGACGTTTCGACAAATCGATCTCATCGCCGATTCCGCTGCCGAGCGCCGCGATCATACTTCTGACTTCTTCGTTAGCCAGCACTTTATCTTCCCGCGCTTTGTAAACATTTAGAATTTTTCCTCTCAACGGCAAAATCGCTTGATATTCTCTCACTCTTCCGCCTTCCGCGCTTCCGCCGGCAGAATCTCCCTCGACAATATAAAGCTCGCATTTGTCAACTTCTTTGCTTGTGCAATCTCGCAACTTGCCGGGCAATCCGCCGAAAGACAACGCGCCTTTCCGCTCGCGAACTAATGCTCTTGCTTTTCGCGCGCTTTCTCTTGCTTCCGCAGCAATGATACCTTTCTTGACAATAATCTGCGCCGTTTTCGGATTCTCCTCAAGATATTTCGACAACTGCTCGCCAACAATCGAATTTACGACTCCTTCGACTTCGCTATTGCCGAGTTTAGTTTTCGTTTGACCTTCAAATCGCGGATTCGGAACACGGACAGAAATCACCGCGCTTAAGCCTTCGCGAAAATCTTCTCCAGACGGGACAATCGTTTTCTCTTTGAACATTGACTGATTTTTGCCGTAATTATTCAGCGTTCTCGTCAACGCCGACCTGAATCCCGATAAGTGCGTTCCGCCTTCGCTTGTGTAAATATTGTTGACATAAGAGCGAAGATTCTCCGTATATTCGACTGTGTATTGCAAGGCGACGTCAACGGTTATGCCTTCGGTTTCGCCTATAAAATGTAGTACGTCGGCGTGAGCGGCTTCGGTTGAGCGGTTCATATTTTCGATAAAATCGACGAGTCCTCTTTCGTATTGAAAGATATCTTCGCTGCCGACGCGGGCGTCGCGGTAGATAATTTTTATTCCTTTGTTGAGAAAGGCGAGGTCTTGAAGACGTCGGAATAGGATGTTGCCGTCGAATTTTCTTTCGGGGAATATTTCTGAATCCGGCATGAAAGTGGTTTTCGTTCCGTGTCCTTCAGACTTTCCGATTTTTTCGACAATTCCGCATGGTACTCCGCGAGCGTATTCTTGTGAGTAAGCTGCGCCGCCGCGACGTACTTCAACTTCGCACCACTCTGACAAAAAATTCACGACCGTTACACCGACTCCGTGCAATCCGCCGGAGGTTTGATACGCGCCTTTGGTGAATTTTCCGCCGAATTTTAAGACAGTCATTACTCCTTCGAGTGTTGACTTTTTCAGTTCGGGATGTTCTTCGACCGGAATTCCGCGACCGTCGTCTTCGACAGTAACGGAGCCGTCGTTGTTGACTTGAACGAGAACTATTTTAGCGAATCCTGCCAAAGCCTCGTCGATAGAGTTATCGACGACTTCGTTGACGAGGTGATGTAATCCGCGACTTGTGGTATCGCCGATATACATTGCGGGTCGCAATCTTACGTGTTCGAGATCGCTTAGATGTTCGAGGTCTTTTGCGGAGTAGTCGTTTTCTACGGTTGGCAACGGCTCGTCGGACAATACAAATTGCTCGTTAAAATTATTTGTCGGACTATTGTTATTTAGGTTTGATTCCATTTTTTGATCCTGTTTTTAAACTGTCCGCTGATTAAATTCCGGTTATCGACATTTGACGACCTACTAGACTTACTTATTAGTAAAATCGAATATTACGTCATTGAGTAAAAGAATTTTAGTTGCGTTCAGAATAATATGTTCACCGCATACGCGGCATGAGTTAAAAGTATAATTTTATGTATTTTGAGTTTTAATTCAAGTGGTGGTATCAACCAAAAAATAAAAAACAGGGGGGAGTGGTATTTTATAATTTTTAGCAGACAATTATAAACATCACAAAATTAAATGTCAGAATCGTAGTTTCAGAATTTGTAACCGTTCACGCATAAGGTAACTTCTAAAAACTAATTTTATTAGGAACGCGGGCGTCCCGCCTGCATTACAAACGCCTAAATATGCGGTCGAGACGACCGCGATCCTAATAAAAATAAATTTTACATGAGGTTTTTAGAAGTTCCCATAAATGAAAATTCAGAAAATAAAACCAATATGTCTGTGCTGAATAATTACATTTGATTTTTGTACATTTTTTTAATTCGGTCAACAATCGCGCTGTGCATTTGACTCACGCGGCTCTCCGATAACTCTAACGCTGCGCCGATTTCTCGCATCGTAAATTCTTCATAATAATACAAAATAACTATCATCCTTTCTGTCTTCGATAACCCCTTTGTGAAATTTCGGATGACGTCTATTTTTGCAAGCCTTTCCGTTGGGTCTTCGCTTCTTTTATCCGGTACTACGTCTATTTCCCGTATCTCTTTTGAACTGTCATTATCACCCCACGACTTGTCAAGACTCGAAATATTTACATTATGAGTCTCCGCATAAAGTTGATGCAACTCCTCCACAGAAATATTAAGATAATCCGCAACTTCCATATCCGTCGGCTTACGACCATGTTCGATTTGCAGATTCTTATAAGCGTCATTGAGCTTGGTAGCCTTCGATCTCACAATTCTCGGCACCCAATCCATCTTTCGTAGTTCGTCAACAATCGACCCCTGAATTCTCGGCAAACAAAAAGCCTCAAACCTTATTCCTCGACTTGGATCAAAAACGGAAATTGCATCCATAAGTCCGAAATTGCCCGCTGAAATCAAGTCGTCCAACTCAATTCCCTCCGGCAATCTAGCCCAAATCCGTTCCGCACGACTACGCACAATCGGCATGTAACGCTCAATCAAACGATTACGTAATTGATCCGTCGGATTTTTTTTGTAAAGAATCCACAATTGATCCGCCTCGTCAACTATCTCCGAAGACGTCTCCAACGGCGACTGAGTAATTGTAAAATGAGCCCCATGCGACGATTCCCGCACCTGCTCGTTACGCGTCATACTTTGAAGATTAGACATTTTTTATCTTTTGTTTATTTTAAACTAATCGCTCTTTAAATTCGGAATATCAACGCCCGCCAACAAAAATAAGCAAACGCATCGCCGAATTCTAAATCGCGCTTTTGATTGAATCAGTAAGTTAATTGGAATTGTTACAGTATTTTTTTTAGGTCAAAAATACAATGAATCCTAAAATACATTCAATTAAATAACGGCAATATGCGAACAATAACAATTTTTCCGAATCAATGGAAGCTCAAATTTAAATTTTTTTCGCCAAAAGAGAATTTTTAGTAAAAATTTATTTTAAAACAATAAAAATAGAACCAAAAGATATTTTCGTAACCATTCACGCACAAGAGAAAAATTTCCTAAGCCCTGAAAGGGCGCAAGCAGTATTAGGACATTGCCCTACGCTATTGCTAATTGCCCTTTCATGGCGAAGGATTTTTTTCTTGTGAGCGTGTGCGGTTACAAAAAAATAATATGGTTTTAAAAAGCCAAAGATAATTTTTTGGGGGGACTTAGGGGACATTGGGGACGCTGGGGACGTTGGGGACGTTCTTGTTTGAAATCTGGGATTGATGGCTCGGCGGGGAACAAAATTTAAAGAGAAAATTTCTCTTTGTTAAAAGCTGTTGTTTTCTGTTGAGACGTTAATCATGGTTTTTAAAAAACCGTGAACGGTTACTTAAATATAAATATTTAATTTGTAATTATTCATTTGTTTTTCCTTATATTCTGCGTTTTCTGCGTTTAAATTTGATAAAAATTTTTAACGCAGAAAACGCAGAA
>JAITAZ010000274.1 GCA_031283825.1 Planctomycetaceae bacterium
AAAGGTCGCGTTGGCGTTAGCCGATGGTAAATCTGAATTGATTTTAGGGAACTTCTAAAAACTCGTTTTTTTATTAACCACAGAGAACACAGAGTTCACAGAGAGAATATTTTTTAAAACATTAAATTAAATTTTGATTCAAATTAAAATTTTCTCTGTGTTCTCTGTGTCCTCTGTGGTTTAAAATTAATTTTTAGAGATTCCCAATATTTAAAATCGTGAACGGTTACAACAAAATTAAAGCCAAAGATAATTTTTTGGGGGGACAAAATTTAAAGAAAAAAATTTCTCTTTTTAAAAAGCTGTTTTTTTCTTTTGAGTCGTTAATCATGGTTTTTAAATTAGTGTGTCCCCAGTGTCCCCTAAGTCCCCTTTGTCTCCAATGTCCCCCAAAAAAATAATATGGTTTTTAAAAAAACCGTGAACGGTTACCAAAATTTTTTATTCGAATTATTCTCGATTATTTTGTTGATTACAGTCCCAAGATGTCCTTGTTTAAAAGTCAATATTTTTTGAAAAAAATTTTTTGGCACAAGGAAATTTCTAAAAACTGATATATTACTAAAAATTGGTTTTTATAAATTCCTGCGAGGTTAATTGTCTCTATTGACATTCTGTTTGCCGCGTATAAGATGTTTCCGTTGTCGGGGAAGATAGGTTGCAAGCGGCGGCGTGAAAAATTCAATTGGAATTAGAGCGGCGGCGGTAACTGAAAGTTCAAGCGTGAACAGTTTAAGTTATCTTTTAAATTATCTTCGGGAACATTTCATAACAACTCTCGCATTAGAATTGTAAACGGAACTAAGGAATGAGTTTGATTTGCGTTTTACAATCAAACGGCTCTTATCGAAATTCAACGCGGGCAGTTCAAAAAACTTACGAAGGATAGGAGTATCTCAATGAAAAGTCAATTGTTTCAGAATATAACTACAGAAATCGCGATTGTTGCAATTTTGTTTGCGTCGATTGTAATTTCGTCGTCTGTTTTGGCGTCGGATCAATTTACGTTATTTCGTAATGCCGCGTCAGACAAGGCGAAAGACAACATTTCTATTTCGCCTTACGGAGCTAATTTAGCAATTGCGTTAGTAGCACCGGGAACGAAAGGCGAAACAGAAAAAGAATTGAAATCGTTGCTCGGATACGACAACGATATTAGCCAGTTAGCTGAATCGTTTAAAATCGTCGAGTACGCCAAAGACGGATCGCCTTTGAAAACGGCTACTTCGCTTTGGATTCAGCAAGGTTTTAATGTCTTGCCGGATTTCATAGAAACGGCAAAAAAGAATTTCAGCTCTGAAATCGTTAATGTTGATTTCCAGTTAAATCCAACTAACGCTTGTAATAGCATAAACGAATGGGTTGACAGAAATACAAATTCAAAAATTAAAAAACTTTTTGAAAAAGTCGATTCGAACAATCGAGTAATTGCTATTTCGGCTATTTATTTTCTTGCCGAATGGCAGAGAAAGTTTAAAACTAATGAAACAAAGGAAGACGACTTCACGTTATTAAATGGCAAAAATAAAAAAGTCCAGATGATGCGAAATTCAAAAGTACATTTTAATTACGGCGCTGGACTAAACGCGCAATGGATAGAAATACCGTACAAAAATAAAGGATTCAGCGCGGTTGTGATTCTGCCGGATAAAGAAGTTGATCCGTCTGATGTTATTGCAAAGTTGACGCCGGATAATTTTAACAATACTTTAAAAACGTTAAAGTCTCAACAACTAGATGTCAAGTTGCCGAGATTTGAAGTCGAGTATAGTACGAGTTTGAAGTCGGCGTTGTCGGAGGCGGGAGTAAAAAAGATTTTCACGCCAGCCGCCGACCTTTCAGGAATCGCGTCGGGCAAAGACCTTGTTGTAAGCGATGTTATTCAAAAAGTTTATATTAAGGTCAACGAGAGCGGAACAGAAGCAGCAGCGGTTACTGGAATTGCAATAGCCACAACGTCATTGAATCCTGTGCAGCCTAAAGAGTTTTATGTTGATCGTCCGTTCATTTTCATTGTGCGCGAGGGAGACAACATACTGTTTGCAACTAAAGTTACTAATCCGTAATTATTGTTACGAAAATTAAAAAAGTAACTGTCAGTTGAATAGACGCAATTAAAAAGTTAAAAAAAGTTAAAAAAATAGTAACAGTTCAGTAGATAGGCAACCATCAATCAGTAGGCAATCATCAACCAGGTAGGCGACCTTTCGCCGAAAGGTCGCGCCGGCGATAGCCGACAATAAATCGGATGAACGCCGATAATTACCTGAACTAAGATTATTTTTCGTCGAGAAATTGCCTAAAAAAATATTACAAAAAAAAGATTTAAACCTATCTGTATAATTCACGTATTTATGCTGATAGAAATTTTAAATCGTTACAAAAAAGTTTAGGTGAAACGGGATCTGGATTGCTCCCCGTCTGCCGGATTTCCGTTTCACCCCTTTTTTTTCTTTTTGTTTTGAGAATTTTTGTTAAGTTAGTTATGTTTCATTTGCGTGAAAACAAATAGAAATTAGATTCTTATTAGTTTTGTTTTAATGTTAATTTCGTTTGAGATTGAATTGCGTTTTACGTATGAGTCAACGAGATTAGCGAATATTAGTAATACATAAATTTATGTCGTTTTTTAGTTTGCCTAAAGAGTTATCAGATCCGGCAACAGCAAAATTTTTAGTTCAACCTATTCCTTATGAGGGAACGGTTAGTTTCTTAAAGGGAACAATCAAAGGACCTGATGCGATTCTAGCAGTTTCTGATCAGGTGGAGCATTTCGACGAAGAGTTATTGTTTGATATGACTCGACGCGGGGTTGCGACATTACCATCAATTCTTCCGGCGGATTCGCCTGAAGCGGAATTTGATCGTATTTATCAAGTGGTTCGCGAGCGGAATTTATTTCAGCTTGGTAGAATCCCAATTTTTCTTGGCGGCGAGCATAGTATTACTCCGCCGTTAGTTAAGATTGCTGCGGAAGTGTACGATCAAATAAGTGTCTTGCAATTTGACGCTCATGCGGATTTACGGGATTCGTACACGGGAACGAGATATTCTCATGGTTCGGCGATGCGGAGGTCGATTGAGTATGCGTCGAATCTGGTGCAGGTGGGAATTAGAAGTTTCAGTGAAGAGGAAGTTAGAGACTGCGGCGACAGAGTGAAAAATTTTATTACGCCGACGTTGCTTGTGAAAGATTATTCGTTTTGTCTTGATCAAATTTTGCACAAGTTGACGAAACAGGTTTACATTACGATTGACATTGACGCATTTGATCCATCTTTCGCGCCAGGAACGGGAACGCCGGAGCCGGGAGGTTTGTCGTGGCGGGAGGTTACGGATATTTTACGTCATGTAAGCGAGTCAAAAAATGTTATAGGAATTGACATTGTCGAGGTTGCGCCGCTTGGCGGTAACAATGTCATTACAGAATTTATGGCGGCGAGATTAGCGGGCAAACTTATGGCGTACAATTTCAACAAGTAAAAGATTGAGATCAATCGCGTTGTCTAACTGTCTAATAAAATCCCAGCAATTTTTTTACTAATACTAAGTCGCGGAATTTTTGTAACGATAATTTTTCGTTACGATAATTTCTGCGGCTTTTCTACAATTTTTCAATTATGTTTTTTATGACTAGCAGATTTTTTTCGCGTTTATCTCAATTGATTTTATTGATGAATTTTCTCTTACTGATATTTTTTGTAACGGAAAATATTGAATTGCTTTTTGGAGAGGAGGTTGGTAATCTTAATAGAGTAAAGCAAGTTCGCAAAGTAAAAATTCTTAAAGGCGATAATTTTTACGAGGTTTATATTGACGGCGAATCTTTTGCGAGATATGTTACAGATTTTGAAGGAAATCCAATAATCTATCCAATTTACGAAAAAGGCGGCAAGTTGATGACTCGTAGTTTTCCGATGGAGGAACGAGATGTTGTGTCGAGAGATCATTTGCATCAGAGATCGTTTTGGTTTTCTCATGGCAAGGTAAACGATTCGGATTTTTGGGCAAATGACAAAAAATTAAAAAACGTCGGCAGGATTGAGCATCAAAAATTTATCAGAGCTGAAATGTATGACGAAACGACGGCAATTATTGTAACAGAAAATAATTGGAGGAGTCATCAAGGTGAAATTCTTTGTAGTGATATTAGGTCATTTCGTTTTGGTGTAACGGAGTTTGACAATCGTTATATTGATTTTGACATTACGGTTACTGCAAAAGTTGACAAAGCGACTTTCTATGACACAAAAGAAGGAACTTTTGGAATCAGGGTTGCGGATTCGTTAGCGATTGATATTGCAAGAGCAAAAAAAAATAAAGATAAAAATAAAAGTAAAGATAAAGACAAAAGTAATCAAGCCGATGTTGTTTCGACGAGTTATATTATGAATGCCGATGGTAAATTGGATGAGGAGGCGTGGGGCAAGCGTTCTAGTTGGGTTGATTATGTTGGTCAGATTGACGATGATATTGTTGGGATTGTGGTGATGAATCATCCGACGAGTTTTCGATATCCGACGTATTGGCATGTTCGGACGTATGGTCTTTTTGCGGCGAACCCATTTGGCGAGCGAGGATTTGGAATCCGCAAAAAGCCGATGGACAATAAAAGTATTGATGGCAAAAATATTGAAGGCGGCAATTTCGTTTTGGAGCGAGGCAAATCTTTTAAATTAAGTTATCGAATAATTTTTCACGCCGGCGACACAAAAAAAGCGTCGATTGAAGAAGAATTTAAAAAATACTCAAGCGAAAATTTAAGTAAATAACTCATGTTATGCACTTGTTACCCCATATCTGGTAGGCGACCGTAGGTTCGCAACCTTTCGCCGAAAGGTCGCGTTGCCGAAGGCAACGATAAAATGGATTCGACAATAGGGAGCTTCTAAAAACTTGTTTTTTATTAACCAATGATTTCACCGAGACGAAAACAACAATAATCTGTGTCCCGTTAGGGACACAATGTTGGTAGAAAGAATAAGTAATAAAACAATTGTCCCGTAGGGACAAAATGTCGGCATTTTCGGTAGAAAATAATGACGGATTAAATATTTATATTTGGTCAAAAAAACGGCGATAAAATTTGACTCAATAAATTTGCGACATTGTGTCCCTACGGGACACTGATTTTTTACAAATATTTTCTACCAACATTGCGTCCCTAACGGGACGCGAATTTTTGAAAAATCGAGTTTTTAGAAGTTGCCTACAGTATTTTTGTAATTGTTTACGTGAAAAAAGTATCTTCCTTCGCCCTGAAAGGGCAACGGAGTTTTAGCCCACCGCAACGCGGTGGGTTAAATGCCCCAAAACGGATCGCCCTGAAAGGGCAGCGGAAAAATATTATAACGAATATTCGTTACAAATATTCATTAATATTAACAATATTGTTGACCATATTGATCATATTGATCAAAAATTTCCGTTGCCCTTACAGGGCGTTGATCGAGAGGAATATCAC
>JAITAZ010000293.1 GCA_031283825.1 Planctomycetaceae bacterium
CAGATTTAACGTATCTCAATTCGCTTATAGCTACAGCTTCAACTTGTTCTTCAATTGACGAGTTTATTAAATTGTCGAATCTATCGCGTAAATAAATTTCGTAACTATTCAATAAATAGACGAAACATTTGGAAAAATAAAATTGATATTGAATAGTTGCTCAATTTTTTAATTAGTGGTCAAGTACAAGCGTTTGTGGGACACTTTTTCTGACGAGTTTTGTCATTTGGTGTCCCACAAACGCTTGTACTTGACCTTCTTTCGTGAACTTGAAGGTTAAAATAAATTTTGAATTTTTAGAGATTTCCCTTTATCGTCAATATCGTCGGCTACTGCCGACGTGACCTTTCGGCGAAAGGTTGCGAACCTACGGTCGCCTACCTGATCTGGGGTAGCAAGTGCGTAATATGAGTTAATAATTAAGGAGAGCAATTTCATGTTAAAACAAATTCCACGACAGATTTTTTGTCTGACACTTATTTTTGTACTTGTGAAAATTTCATTCGCTGAAGATCCAACGGCATTGAAAACGTTGGAAAAATCTGAAACGACAAAGAACGGCGTTGCGGATACTTCATCTTATCTTGATTCGATTAAGCAAGAGTTGCAAAAAAAATGGTCTAAAAATCGGACGATTAACTTTGTCTTTCACGGACACAGCGTCCCTGCCGGATATTTCAAAACGCCGGAAGTGCGATCATTTCAAGCATATCCGTTGCTTGTTCATCAAGCGGCAAAAGAGATTTATCCGTTTGCCGTAGTAAATGCGATCAACACGTCGATTGGCGGCGAGCAATCGGAATCAGGGGCGGCGAGATTTCAACGCGACGTTTTAACGCACCAACCAGACGTTATTTTTATAGACTACGCATTGAATGACAGATCAATCGGATTAGAACGAGCGAAAAAAGCGTGGGAATCAATGATAAAAAAAGCAATTGAACAGAAAATTAAAATCATATTATTAACGCCTACTCCTGATTGGTCGGCGAATATTCTTGATGAGAATGCGTCTCTTTCAAAACATGCGAGTCAAATCCGCGAGCTTGCGGCGAAATACAATGTCGGACTTGTTGACAGTTACGCCGCTTTTCAAGAGAAAGTCAAAAGCGGAGAAAATGTCCGCGATTATTTAAGTCAGATAAATCACCCCAACGAAAAAGGACACAAAATCGTTACCGAGTTAATAATGCAATTTCTAAAAAATAACAACTCAAAATAACAACGACAAAATTAAAGTCCGCATAAAGAATAAACGTTACAAAAATTCAATCGCGGCTGATTTCAAATCAATCAGATTGCAAATTCAAAAGTCAAATAATATGCTTTGTGCAGTTGCAATTATGAGGTTTAAATTTGTTTGTCATCTTAAAAAAATGTAACAACGGTAGGCGATCTTTCGGCGAAAAATCGCCTACCGAATTTAACAAATATTTTTATCGGATGATAAAAATAAGATTGTTATTGAATATTTACTCAAAGCAAGCGTTGTAAAATTATAAAATTCTTCGGCGGGTATTTTTTGGTTTTTCTTTATCAGTTTTTTCGGCGGGGGGTTGAGTCGAAGCTGAAACTGATGGAGTTGTTGTCGTTGATTCTTTTGGGAACGTTTTAACTAAATCGTTGATTTTTACTTCTCGTTCTTTTTTGAGTAACTCGATGCGAAATTGCAAAATGTCGATGAGTTTTGCATATTCTTTATCAAGATTCTTTACTGCTTCGCGTTGTTCTTTTGTGAGTTTCCCAAGTTTTTTTGAAACGACGCCTTTGTGTTCTTTTTTGGGGGTTATGCCTTTACCTGCGGGTTGAGCAAGGTCAGCTGTTTCGACTTCGAGTCGATTTTCGGACGGTTTCTCTGCCGCCGCCGGTTCTTGAGCCGCAGCATAAAACGAAACTGAAAGCACAAACGCCGTTCCTAATACTAATGTTCTAAACATGTTAAATTCTCCTTCTTACTGTGAAATTTTTGTTGTTTGTTGATCTACTCGAAATCATATTTTCGGTAAATATTTAAAAACAACGTCTTGAAAAATTTTAAACTGTTTGCTCTTTCAATTTCGTTTGCGTTGTCTGTTTATTTATCGAAACAGACTAAAAAATTTTCGCATCGTCTAATTTTAACTGTCTCGTACTTTGAAATTTCAGTTAGCGACGCCTATTTATCCAGAGGAAATCAGGCTTTTTAATGAATCGTCATATCGTCATTATGTCGGAGAAATTCAAGGTATGAGTCGTATAAAGTGCAATAGAATAATTGAAACGAAAATTCATCTACAAAAGTATTTTTCAATTTGACCGTTAAATTGGAAAACGTACAAGAGAGATAATTCAAATTCGCTTATCAATTGAATCTAAGTCTAGTGCAAACAGTACGCGGTTGAATATTTCACGTTAATAATTATCCGATTCGCGCTATAAATTTCTTCCGACCTAAATCGAAAATTAAAGAGCAAACCATTTAAAATAATTTTCAACACGAAACGATTTGATTCGCTACATTGAGCGATTCGGCATAGATTCTAGTCGTAGTAAAAATTATGTCAATAGAGATACGTCAAGAATAATTTGTCGTAACCGTTCACGGAAATTTTTATAAATTAAAACGTGAATAGTTACAAATTAACAAATGTAGAGACGCAATGCCTTGCGTCTCTTGTTGGTTTGACCTAAATTCGATCAAAAGATCACCGATAGAGACGCAAAGCATTGCGTCTCTACAAGCGTTAATTTATTGTTATTTGCAAATGATTATTTCATACGCATTCATAAAAATGTAACCATTCACGTTTTTTTAAAAAAC
>JAITAZ010000313.1 GCA_031283825.1 Planctomycetaceae bacterium
GACGCAAAATTACCCGAATCTCAACGTCAAACGAAAACCAACATTCGTCGTCTAACAACTAAAACTCCGCTTTTAGAATCAGGTTTAATCGGCGAAGTAAAATTGCAACGGCAGAAATAAAAAATAATCGTAATATATCAGCGGAAATTTTTAAACGCGGATAATACGGATTCAACTGATATTCGCGGAGAATGGAAATGACGATTTTAATATTTATAAAATTGTATTATTTATTAGGTTTATTTAGTTTGGTTTATTTATTTATTTTAATATACTTTTCACACATTAAAATTCGGTTTTTATAAATATGCAAATTGCGTTTTGTGCTTAAATTTTCAGCATATTTCATAATCGTATCAAAAAACAAAAAACGAAATTCAAGTGTGAGGAGTATAACTTAATTAATCTTATAATTTCTCATTCACTCCCTTCTTTATCCACTTTAATCTATTGACTTCTCTACCACAAAAGCATCATTTCCATTCTCCGCGATTATCCGTCAAATCAGATATTATCCGCGTTTAAAATTCCCCTAATTATCCGTGATTAAAAAATCGTGAATGGTTACAATTAAAATCAATTCAGATTTACCGTCGGCTACAGCAGACGCTACTACATTGAGCGGTTACGATATTTTTAAAAAACATATTATTTTTTTGGGGGACATTGGGGACAAAGGGGACTTAGGGGACATTGGGGACATTCTTGTTTTAAATCTGGGGTTAATGACTCTGGGGAATAAAACTGAAAAAATCTCTTTTAAAAAGCTGAAAGCTGTTGTCTTCTGTTGAGTCGTTAATCATGGTTTTAAATTAATGTGTTTCCAATGTTCCCTTAAAAAAAATACCATTGTTTTTTTACTGAATAGTTACAAATATTTCTCCATTTTTTCTTTTAAGCGTTTACATATCCTACGACGGTAACTTGTGTGTCTATTGTTAACTCGTTGTATGAGATTACAACTAATCCGGGAATCATTGCGCTTGTTAGTTGTTTTAAGAAGAATCTTATTCTTGGATCAACTAACGCTATCGGCGTTAAACTTAATTGCGTTAGTTTCTCCAACTCCGGCAACATTTTTCTACAAATATTATCTCGTGTCTCCGGCGATAATCTGCTGAATAATCCGTTTTCATTATACTCAAAACCGGCGAAAATTTGATTCTCCAACGTCGGGTCTAACGTTACTACATTCAACATTCCATTTGAATCTCTATATTTTGTACAAATCGTTCTTGCTAATTTTCGTCTTACTTCCTCGACTAACAGAATTGGGTCTTTAGTTCGCGAAATGTTGTCTCCTAACACCTCCAAAATTTTGTCTAATTGCCGAATCGGAATCTGCTCGCGTAACAATCTTTGTAAAACTTGTTGCAATAAACTCAACGGCATTAAATTCGGAATTAATTCATTCACAACCGTCGGCGCATACTCCTTTGCTTGATCAATCAAATGTTGCGTGGCGTCTCTCGTTAGTAATTCGTCGGCGTACTTTCGGACAGTTTCCGCAAGATGAGTAACAATAACGGCACTCGGCTCAACTACATAATAACCGTAAATTTCCGCCTGATCCTTTGTTGCCGAATCAATCCACATCGCGGCAGTCCCATAAGCAGGTTCAATCGTATCAATTCCCGTAACTTGACCCGTCTCCGTTCCCGAAGGCATCGCTAGAAAAAGATCAGGATACACAACTCCGCCGGCTACAGGTTGACCAGAGATTTTAAATCGATACTGAATCTGATCCAAATGAAACGAATCGCGAATCCTAATCAACGGGAAAATAATGCCAATCTCCGACGCTATTTCATTACGCAACCTCTCAATCCGACTCATTAAATCTCCGCCTTTGTTCGTGTCTGCAAGCGCAACTAAACTTATTCCAAGCTCTAACTCCATTGGATCAACTTTAAGAAAATTTTCAGCTGTTTCTTCCTTCGCAGCCTGCGCAGACTTTTCAGCCGCTTCCGTCTTTTTCAATTCCTCCTCCACCATCGCCGCCTTAACATTACGAGACATCATCCACGCAATCACAATCGCCGAACCAGCAATCGAACACAACGGCAACTTCGGCAACTCCGTAAGTGTCAACAATATCAGAAAAACCGCCGTCAACGCCAACACAATCGGCTTCGATAACATCTGACTAATAAACTGCTGCGGCAAATTCGAACTATGACTACTCCGCGTAACAAGTAATCCCGTCGCTATCGAAATAACCAACGCCGGAACCTGAGACACTAAACCATCGCCAATCGTAAGCCGCGTAAATATCGTTGCCGCCGTTGTGAAATCCATCTGATACTGAATCACGCCGATAAATAATCCGCCAATAATATTTATCAACGTAATAACAATCCCCGCAATCGCATCGCCTCGAACAAATTTACCAGCACCATCCATCGCCCCAAAAAAATCTGCCGAAAGCTGAATCTCCTCCCGCCGCCGCTTGGCTTCAGATTCGTCAATTAAACCCGCGTTTAAGTCGGCGTCGATAGCCATCTGTCTGCCGGGCATCGCGTCTAACGTAAACCGCGCAGCAACTTCCGCAACTCGCGTTGCGCCCTTCGTGATCACCACAAATTGAATCACAACTATAATGACAAATATTATCAAACCAACAACAATATTACCACTCGCAACAAAATCAGCGAAATTTTTTATCACCTCGCCCGCCGCAAACTCGCCGTCCTCTTTGGCACGAGTTAAAATAAGCCGAGTCGAAGCAATATTCAAAACAAGCCGAAAAAGTGTCGTCGCAAGCAATACCGTAGGAAAGATACTAAATTCAAGAGGCTTAGAAACAAAAAGTGTCGTAAGAAGAATAACAACAGCAAGAGAAATATTCAACGATAAAAGCGCATCCATAAAAAACGGATGCAAAGGAACAAATATTATCAATATACTCGCAGAGATCGTCAGCGGCAACAAAAGATCAACCAATCGACCTCTCGCATTAAACAATATCAATATTTGAGAAAAAATACCGCCCATAAAGCGAACGTAACCGTTCACGGTTTTTAAATTCATAATTCATAATTTAAAAACGCGAACAGTTACAATTTCTTAATAATTTAAATGAAATTTTATTATAGCCCCGCACGGGACGACAAGTGCATAACCGGCGATGTAGCAAAACGTAACCGCTGGTAAAACGTCCCTCGAAACTAAAGTCTCGCTGGGACGTCATTATAATATTATAAATTATTGTAACGATAAATTACTTTTATAATGCCGTCATATACGGGGCTTGATTATCGCGTGATTCCGACCGATCCGTAGGTTGCGATTCGCTCCAACTACGGTTACGCATATATCGTCCTTGCGGGACTAATAAAAATATTCCGCTAAAATATTCCGCTGAATATTATCAAAAAAACAATTCCGAATTTAAAACCCGTGAATGGTTACAAGCGAACAATAACAATTTTACAAAAAAAAATCCAGAGCAATTTTTATAGATTTTTAAAGGAAACTTATGAGGACAAAGGAAACGCCCTCGTTTGAAATCGAATTAGATTGCTGATTCTTGTTTTCCCCACTACTTGAATTAAAACTTATAGCGCATAAAATTGATAAATATTCATCAGGTTGCATTGAGGACGCTTCCTGAATAGTTACAATACTTTTAAATTACTCGCATTTGAATTTCGATTAAAACTGCTTGCTTGATTTTGTAAAGCTCATATTTTTAATATTTTTAACGTTTTTTGTGAATAATAATTACGCCGTTGAAATTCATATTGCGAGTTGTAACTTGCCGTTTAATCGCGGTATCAATAAACTATGTCGAAACGTAAACTTCGTCTTGCTGTTTTGATTTCGGGAACAGGTCGTTCTTTGAAGAATTTGATCAATCGTATTTCTACCGGCGAGTTGTCGGCGGAAATAGCAGTTGTGATTTCCAGTACGCCATCGGCGGTTGGTCTGCAATACGCTGAAGAAGAATCAATTTCCATTGAAATAATCGAAAGGCACAACTACTCGACCCTTCGTGCTTTCAGCGAACCGATTTTTCAAGTCTGCCGAGATAAGTATGTCGATTATGTCGTACTTGCCGGATACTTGAAACTATTAGAAATCCCGCAAGATTTTTGTAATAAAGTATTAAATATTCATCCGTCTCTGATTCCCGCATTTTGTGGTAAGGGATATTACGGTAATATTGTTCACGCAAAGGCGCTAGAATTGGGCGTCAAAATTTCCGGTTGTACTGTACACTTCGTAGATGAGCATTACGATAACGGTCCAATTATCTTACAAAAAGCTGTCGATGTACTAGAAGGCGACACTGTAAACACCTTAAACGACAGAATTTTCGACGCCGAATGTATCGCATACCCCGAAGCCATCGAATTACTAGCAGAAGGAAGAGTCACCGTACAAGGAAGAAAAGTAAAAATCTCGCCAAGCAAAAATCCAAAGAATGAAATCGACTTTTAAGAGAGATACTTTGAGCGGTAACAAATGATAGACGCCTACCAGATCGGGGGGAATTTTACATCGAGGGATTATCTACTGGGCAGCTTCAAAAGCCGCATGATACGAACTAAAAAAATAAAACTCGCAGCAAGTGCGTAACATGAGTTATAACAAATAAATAGTAAAGCATAAATACAAAAATAATTAGTAATCGTTCACGGTTTTTTAAATTTCGGATTTGAATTGCTAAACCCAATGTAGAGACGCAATGCCTTGGTCTCTATCGATGATCTTTTGATCGAACAATGAGACGCAAAGCATTGCGTCTCTACGATTGCTAATTTGTAACTATTCGCGTTTGAATTTTTCGATAAAAAAATAAAAAATTTCGTGAACGGTTACAAAAAACTACAGCTAGTTGCAAAATAAAAAATAATTCCACTGA
>JAITAZ010000344.1 GCA_031283825.1 Planctomycetaceae bacterium
TTTTCCTTCAAGAATCATATTATTTTAAGGCGACTACAAAGGGGACATGATAGTTTAACATCAAAGATTGAGGGACTCAATAAACAAAACAAAAATTCCACTGATATATTACTGAATAATGAATTTAAAAACCGTGAACGGTTACAATAATTGTAATTATTCAGTAGATAAACAATCATTGATCCGGTAGGCAACCTTTCGCCAAAAAGATCGCGTTGGCGATAGTTAGTCGGCAATAAAGCAGATTAAAGCCGATAATTGACATAATCAAAAACATTCGACCAATTTTATCATTTATCATTTGGGAATCTCTAAAAATTAATTTTAAACCACAGAGGACACAGAGAACACAGAGAAAATTTTAATTGGAATCAAAACATAATTTAAATTTATTAAAGTAAAAATTATGGATTTAAATCAAAATTTAATGTTTTAAAAATATTCTCTCTGTGAACTCTGTGTTCTCTGTGGTTAATAAAAAATCGAGTTTTTAGAAGTTCCCTATAATTTTGGCGGCGTGAAAATTGCTCGTTTTTTGGGCGGAGTTTTTGGGATTGTCAGTTGAATTTCTGAAGTTAGAGATACTGGTTGCGAACTATTAAAGGTCGAGACGTTTGACGGGTTTGTCGAGTTTGTCGAGTTGGATTGAATATCCGGTAGAAAGATTTCTTGTTGTAATTCGTTTTTTATTTCTGTTTTTGAATCGTTGGATTCATTGTTTTGCGCGATAGTTTCTACAATTGGATGGACGTCGAAAGGTTGTAGATTTAATGAACTTAACGAAGTCGGCGGATTCTGTAAACTTGCTGGAGTTGTTGATTTTTGCGAAATGGTTTTATTTTGTCCTAGATGATATTCGTCGAGATTTCCGTTTTCGCGATGATAATTGATCAATCGTTTTTCGACTCTTCTTGCGGCTCGTAACGATACGCGATCTATGACGTCGGTGAAATCGTTTCGTACTTCTTCGCGGACGTTTTTGACGGATTTAGTTAATCTTTTGACGGCGTTAGCGCTGATTGCCGACGTGTCTGAAACATGACTAACGAAACCTAGCGTTTGTTCAAAGTTTCCGTCTGCGATTTTGCCAAGCGAAGTTGAGAAAAGTTTTGCTAGTAAATCCGCGCCGATATTATCGATTTTGATGAAAACGTCGAGTTTGCAGACTACGATTGGTTCGTTTTCGGCGTTGCGGGCGTAACGCGATTGTAAAATCAACAACGTTTCGCCGTCGATTTTGCGATTAGTGATTGGGTTTTTGTATTCGCCTTTAGCGTAAACGACGCAACAATTTGTAGAGCGATAAAACATGCCGACATCCGCAATCGTGCCGGTTGTTTCGATCAAGTTATATCGATTCGTTTCGGTTTCTCGCAGCGTAATTTGCGTTACACCAAGACTTTCCCAAAATCCAACAAGTAAATCGGGATGCTCTAAAAAATACTGATAGACTTCGGGGTCGCAAAATATCGCTTGTGTCGGCAAGTGATAATAAACCGAATTATTTTGAATGATTGAAGATATTTTTTGTTTAACCGGCGTTGTCAATTCATCCCAAGGAATTTTTTTAATTGCGTTTTGTTTATTGACTCGTTCTTCTTCCTGTTGCGATAGAAAAGCGTTTGGGCGTTCTGGTTGATTGGCGGCGGATTGTAATTGAATTTTTCTTTTGGGAAGAAAAACTCTTGAGGAGTTGACCGATGAATTAACTGATTCAGAAACCGAATCGTTCTTTTCGATATTTTGATTTCGTCTGGCAACGCCGTAATGATGCGGATCGGTTTCGTAGGATAGGGAATTGTGATTGTTGATATTTTTGTTATCGGAAAAATTTTGTCCGAAAGCCGACGACGCAAATAAAACGAACAGAAACAAAAACGACGTCAGATACGATCTTATCGACAAGACTGACGTAATTTTTTTTACTGATGAATTTAATTTATTATTTTTTTGGATTCCATTCCGTCTTTTTTTTTCTCTGCATCCCATGCAAATCGACAATATTTTCGTATTTGTCATAGTCTTCCGGCGCCCGCGATTATTTTTGCAGGTAGCATAAATTTAATTTTTGACGGAATAACCCGCCAACGCTTTAGAATAACGATTTATCAAGTTGAATTTTAATTGTTATATCGTTGTTATTAAACGGTTTATCTTTTGTGAACTAAACGATTCTGCGATTCTTTTGAAATCAGCAAACAAGCAATAATATTATCGTCAAAATGGAATTTAAACCGTACTTTTTTTCAAAATTATTTGTAAGTATTCAGTCGAAATATTTTTTTTACGAGACTCAAGGGACATTAAGAACAGAAGGGACGTTGTTGTTTGAAATCGGAGATTAACGATTCAAAATTACATTGCTATTGAGTTTTTTCAAACGCAGATTTTAAACCAAATGTCCTTTATATCTATTTTGTTCCTAATGTCCCTTAAAAAAATAGCACGGCAGAATAATTGTAAAAATTTTTAGGTAAAATCGAAAAACTCTTTAAAATTGGTCTTTTCAGAATTTCAAAATTTTGGTACACTCCGCAAAATTCATAGAGAGATTTCGTATAAAGTCCTTTGAAGGGTTAAAAATTGTAACGGAAAATTAAAATTCAAATACAAACATTTTGAACTATTCACGATTGAAATTTCGGTTAGCGTTATCTGCTTATCTAGTGGAGCGGATTTTTTTACGCAATTTATATCTCCGAAAATTTGTCGTGTAAGTCGTAAATAAAATTTTCAATAATGTCGATAATAATTCAACAAAATTGTCAGACGGATTGTAGCGATATAGATATATCCGTTAATAGACAATATAACATTAAAGATTTGAACAACATCAAAGATTTGCTTCTTGACGCCAACGAACAATTTCATATTGTAGCGCCGGAAGACGAGTCGAAATCGGTTATAACTTTATTTGGTTTTATCGAGTCGATTCGTCAATTTGTGGTTGCGGACAGCGGACAATTTATTCAAATTGACGCGAATGATTTAATCGGAAGCACGCTATCAAAGAGATTGCATTCGATTATGACGGAAGTGTTAGCGAATCGTCCGTATCGGATACAGTTGCCGATAATTTTGCAGCATAATCCGCATACGGCATCGCCTTTTATTGACAGAGCGATAGCGTGGCAACGTCTTTGCGATTTAATACTTGAAGACGATATGCCGCAACGTCCAACGGCGCTTGTTATAGAAAATATCGAAATCGCCGATCACAATATTCAACATGAACTTGCACGATTGATTCGAATGCATAAAAACAACAGAATCAACCGCATATTTTTCGTAACGATAAATAACAACGCCTATCTCGAACAACTTCTGCCGGAGTTGCGGGAACTTGCTCAAATTACTACTGTGAAATCAATCGTATAATTTTTGTAACGAATATTATTTAAGCTCCGTCGGGGATTCCAACAACAGCGTAGAGCGGAGTTCTACGTTAAAATTTCAGCGAGAGCGGTAACGTTTAACATTAACTATTGATATTAACTACCGACATTAACTTTTGACATTAACTTTGATCAGATGAGAACAAAAAATATTTTATTTGGATTGAGTTTGGATTGTGTTTTAGCGATTATTTTGTGTTTATTTGTTTCTGTTTCGGGTTGTTCGGGAACGAAGGCGAGAGTGATGAATCGCGGCGAACATAACATGGTGGGCAGCAACAAAGCGGGCAGCGAAGTTTATAATCCGATGGTTCATTCGACGGTGGATAAATTGATTTCACAAGTTGCTTTAGACCGAGTTCGATTAGCGGGTTACAATCCGGCTGCCCCGCCGATTCCGCAGAAAATTAACGTTTATTTTGCAAGTATTGAAAATCGAAGTATGGAAGAGTTGGGAGATTTCAAAGAACATTTACGAGCTTCTATCAATGAAAAACTCACCAAGTCAGACCAGATAAATATTGTGAGCGAACGGGCGGTTGACGCAATATTAAGAAGTCTAAATATGAGAGCGGACGATCTCTTTGCGGAACATAATAAAGATAATTTCATTTCGGCAATGGGCAAAAGCGGAACGCCAATTGAATATGTGCTTTTTGCTGAAATCACGTCTGGAACAACCGAATCAAATCGAGACATGCAACGCGAATACAAATTAACCTTGAGATTAGTTGACACAAAAACGTGGAAAGAAATTGTAGAATCGTCAAATATTCGCAAAGAATATAACAACTCTGTAAAAGGAAAATTCTTTAATTGGTTTAAGAAATAATTTGTAATTATTCACTCATGTTACGCAGTAGTTGTCCGTCAGTAGGCGTTTATCGATCAGGTTGATCACCGATCAGGTAGGCGACCTTTCGCCGAAAGGTCGCGTTGCCGAAGGCAACGATA